>JADLHH010000499.1 GCA_020848855.1 Anaerolineae bacterium
CGGTCTCGTCCATGAGAGCGACGTTATGCGCCGGTCCATCGACCGAAATGCCGACAATGTTGCGCGCGTCGACGGTCGTCAGGCAGCCGCGAATGGCGGTGCAAGCCGCCTGATACCAGTCTTCCGGGGATTGTTCCGCCCAGCCCGGCTGTGGGTAATGAGTCCGGTATGCGTGGCTGGCGCTGGCGACCACCCGCCCATCCAGCGCTATGACCATGACCTTACAGTCGCTGCTGCCTACGTCAATGCCCATCAGGTAAGTCATCAAAAAGGTTCCAGTAATGCCTACGCGCGCGGCTCATCCGAAATATTCAGGGATGCTGCCAGCGAAGTCGTATTCTTCACGCTCAGCCGGAAGGTGTCGCCCCGGTACACGGCTCTTGAAAAACGGGTCGGCTCGCCATATTCGGAATAAGCGACGCCTTCGACCCGCAGCACAGGACTCCCGCGCTCGATGTCGAGCAGGCGCGCTTCTTCGCCGTTGGCAAGGTCTGCCTGCAGCGAATCACTGGTATACGACACCGACACGCCGGAAATTCCCTGCATGGCATCCAGCAGTGAATGGGTGCTCAGGTCGACCTGGAGCAGCGGCGCGTAGATGCGATGATCGAGATAGGCGGTGTGAATGGCTGCCGGCTTCGAGTCGATCATGCGCAAACGCCGAACGACGACGACCCGGCTGCCCGGCTCAAGATTCAGGCTGCTGATGACATCCGGCGGTCCGACGATGGTGTCCATCACCAGCACGCGTGTGTCGATGTGGTAACCGCGTGCCTGCAGCGTTCGGCTGAAGCTGTACATGGTCGTCAGGTTGTACGACACGACCCCGTCGGCGACGTAGGTTCCCTTTCCCTTGCGGCGGTAGAGGATTCCCTTCGAGACGAGAGCGTCCAGCGCCTTGCGCGCCGTCATGCGGCTGACGTTCAACTGAGATGAAAGCTCCAGTTCGGACGGAACCTGCGCGCCCGGCGGAAAATCGCCCTGATGAATCTGTTCGACAAGGTGATTTTGAATCTGCAGATAGAGTGGTACGGATGAACTCTTATCGACCATGCCGGTTCCCTCGCATTCCAGAGCTTCGGCTACAAGATATCCGTCCATTATTGCACCTTTTCATCGAGCGGCTGGCTCAAGCCGCCCAGTTTGGGCGCGCGGCGTTGGCTGGTGGCGGGGCTGCGACACGGTCGTCATGACCGCCGTAATGATCTGTGCGGGTTTGGCAGCGCATCGCCCAGGAAATCTTCGGGGAACTGCAAGCAGCACGAAATTCAACGCAAATTTCATCATCGACTTCATCAATAAGTGAACGCAAATGCGTAAACGACATACCTGTATATACAAGTTTATACATCATAGCGTGCGAGGAAACGCCTGTCAAATATTCACCGTCGGGGGAACGTGAGGGAGATCGTCGGAAGCCGACCATGAGTGCGAGACCTCGCCGGTAAAGCGAGGTCTCGTGCTGGCGTTCAATTCATGCGGCGCTGCGGCTGGGAACGCCGCGCGCCGCTTTCGCCCGGTAAGCTGCCGAACGGATGACTAGACCGGCTGGTTGTCCGGTCCGAAGTGGCGCAGGAGCACCAGCGGCTCGACGCCGTCGTTTTCGACGACATAACCTGCCCGCGCCGCCTCACAGGTAATGAAATACTCGTCATAGGTCGCTTCGCCGAAGCGCATGTAGGTCGGCGTTTCGACATGGTGCGCGCCGAGCTTGCCGCGCCCCTGGACTGCCAGAACGCCGCACGCGCCGGGGTCGGTGATGGTTACGCTGACGCCAGGCTCGACGGTTAGCTGCTTGGCGCTGAACACGTCTTCGCCGAGCGACTTGCCGTAGATGATCCATTTGTCTTCCCAGCCCGCACCCTGACCGCTCATCTTGCCGGGCAGGAAATGCGTGTCTCTCAGATTCGGGTTGACGTTCGCTTCCCAGTCGATCAGGCTGATCACGTAATCGAGATCGCCCTTCTTGTCGGCGGGGACGTCTTTTACGAGCATGTCATACGAGACGACCTTGCCCTGCACGTTCGACTGGAACATGGCGAACGTATCCGTGCCCCACTGGATTTCGTAGGTCACCAGCGAGCCAGGCGCATGGAGGACACCGGGCGGGGTGAACCAGCCCGTGCCGATGGGGAACACGTAGGCTTTCGAATAGTCCAGGATGCCGTTATCGCCCGTGCCCCATTTTTCCAGGCAGCGGCGAACGTCGTCTTTCGTCGTGCCCGGCTCCAAGCCGAAGAAGGTGTACGGGAAATCGTTGAGGCGCGGGTTGTACTGCGGCGGGAAGTAATAGGCTTCCGGCTTGTGGACTTCGCCCACCAGCGCCGCGTGCTGCTTCATGGGGTGCAGGTGGTAGGGCAGCGGACCCTGGTTGTCGAACAGCTTGCCGAGCGTGGGCCAGCGCTTGTAAGTCTGGTATATATGCTCGCCAATCACCCGATTGGGCAGTTCAGCCACAGCGTCGCGCAGCGTGAAACGGCTGCCATCTGGCGCGAGGACGTAGCTCAGACCTTCGTCGGCGGGCATATCGGGTCCATTTGCCGGGTTGGTCGTCGAACACAGCCAGCGCTCGTCCAGCCCGCCGCGTTCGTCGCCGAGGGCGTACAGGTCTTCCTCAGCCAACCGAAGCCGACGTCCGGGCACGGCGAACGAGCGCGGCACCCAGCAGGGCAGCATGTGGAGAATACCGCGACCTGCGTCGAGGGCGGTTTCAAGACTTTGCCGAAGCGATGTCGTAATAGGATATTCCTGAACAGCCATTATTCACTCCTTAACGCGACTTATGCCAAGTCGTCGTATGTCACTGCTTAAAGTAGCGTAGTGATCGACTCCGCGAGCGACTTCAGAATCAGGCAGCACGAGGTCGCCCCGGCGTCGAGATGCCCGCGCGAGCGCTCTCCCAGACGGCTGGCGCGCCCGATCTTCGCCACGAGGTCGCGGGTGGACTCTTTGCCGCGTTCTGCGCCGTCCGCCATCGCCCGCAGCGCGTCAGCAAATGGAACGCCGGCGGCGACCGCGTTCAGATAGGCATCGCGCGCGGGGATCAGCGTGTCGATCAAGGTCTTGTCGCCGGGCTGCGCGCCGCCCATATCCTGAACGGCATCGACTGCTGCGCGGAGCATTTGTCCAAACGTTTCCTTGTCAATTTCGGCTTTGCCTTTACAGGCGAAAGCCATTTCCTGAAACAGCAGCCCATACAGCGGACCCATCGCGCCGCCGATCTCGTCGAGCAGGGTGTCGCCGATGGTTTGCAGACCCTCGGACAGCGTGACGTGTTCGCCAAGCCGCTCGCCGGCGCGCGTGAAGCCCTTGCTCATGTTGATGCCGTGATCGCCGTCGCCAATCGCGCCGTCGATCTCGCTCAGGTAGGCGGCGTTGTCCTGGATCGTCCTGATCAGATGGCGGACGACGGCGTCGACCTGGGTGGTGGGGAACGAGTCCATCGGGTTACCTCGCCAACTGCTTCAAGCCCATGCTGTCGGCTTCGAGATCGACAAGCTGCTTCAGCTCGTCGTCGAGCTTCATCACGGTCAGCGTAACGCCCATCATCTCCAGCGACGTGAAGTAATTGCCGACGTAGGGGCGGTAGATGCGAATTCCCGCTTCGCGCAGAATGGTTTCGACCTGATTGAACAGGATATACAGTTCCATGACCGGCGTCGCGCCCAGACCGGACACCAGCACGACCACGTCGTCGCCGGCGGCAAACGGTAAGTCCGGCAGAATGATGTCGGTCATCATCCGCGCCATTTCGTTGGCAGTCCGAAGCTCGGTCACCTGAACGCCGGGTTCGCCGTGATGCCCGATGCCGAGTTCCATCTGACCGGGTTCAATCGTGAAGTTGGGCTTGCCAACCGCCGGAATGGTGCAGGGCGTCAGTCCGATGCCGACGCTCCGGCAGTTGTCGATGGCTTTCTGCGCCGCCGCGATCACTTCGTCCAGCGTCCCGCCGAGCGCGGCTTTCGCCCCGCCGACCTTCCACATCAGCACTTCGCCTGCCACGCCGCGCCGCTTCTCGCGTTCCGACGCGGGCGCAGACGCGACATCGTCGTTGGCGACGACGGTTTCGACGCGAATGCCGTCGCGCTCCGCCATGCGCTTCGCCAGCTTGACATTCATATTGTCGCCCGCGTAATTCCCGTACAGGCAGGCGACGCCCGCTCCGCCGTTCGCGGCTTTGAAGGCATCGTAAAATGCCTGCGCCGATGGTGAGGTGAAGATTTCGCCGACGGCGACCGCATCGACCATGTTCCTGCCGATGTAGCCGACGAACGCCGGCTTGTGCCCCGAACCGCCGCCCGTCACCACGCCAACCTTACTAGCGAGCGGCGCGTTCCTGTATTTGAGCACGCGGGGGTTGCCCGTCGCCGCCACGAGATCGGGGTGGGCTTTGACAAAGCCGGCGAGCATGTCTTCGACCACGAGGGTAGGGTTGTTGATAATGCGCTGCATGGCATCGTCCTTTCTGAAAGCAGCCGTCGTATTACTTGATGATACCGATCTTGGAGCGGTCGATAGTGATGAACACGGCTGTAATCAGCACGATGCCGCGAAGGATATTTTGCAGGTAGGGGTCGACGCCGAGCATGTTCATGCCGTTGCTCAGGATGGTCATGATGAACGCGCCGAGGATCGTGCCCTGAATACTGCCGACGCCGCCGGTCAGCGGTGTGCCGCCGACCACCACCGCCGCGATCACGTCCAGTTCCAGCCCGTCGCCAAGCTGGGCGGTCGCCGCGAAAACGCGCGCCGACTGGAGCAGCCCGGCTAAGCCGCACAGGAGTCCCAGCAGGGTGAACATCAGTATCTTGATGCGGTCGACCTTGATGCCGGTCAGAATGGCAACCCGTTCGCCGCCGCCAATCGCCTTGACCTGCCGCCCAAAGACGGTGTAGTTGAAGATGATGTAGGTGATGACGACGACGACCGCCGCGAAGATCGCCGCGTTCGGCAGCCCGGCAGTGCGCCCGCCGTAGGGTCCCAGGAACGCCATGTTGGTGATGCTGATCGGCGCGCCGCGCAGCACCATGACCACCAGACCGCGATAGGCGACCAGCGTGCCCAGCGTCACCATAAAGGATGGCACTTTGCCCTTGGCGAAAATGATCCCGTTCACCAACCCTGCGACCGTGCCAACCAGCATCGCCGGGAAGATGGCGAAGATGCCTAGTTGGTCAGATGTCGAGGCGGCGGCGATGGCAGACAGCGCCACGATTGAGCCGACCGACAGGTCGATTGACCCGGCAATGATCACGAACGTCATGCCCAGCGCGACCACCAGTTGAACGACCGTCTGCTGGAGCACGATGGCGAAGTTGGTGGGGGTCAGAAACCGCTCCGAAAGCAGCCCAAAAACGACGCACAGGACGACCAGCAGCAGGATTGGAAAATACGTGCGCAGCGTGCGGAGCGAGAGACGCCGAAGCGGATTCGACGTTGTAATTGAGGAATTGGTTTGAACGTCAGCCATAGGTTTAGTCCACGTCTAAAAGCTCTACCAGGCAATAAACATGCAATTCCTAGATCATGTATGAGACGATCTCGTGTTCGGAAGGAAACGCACCGTGAGCGAATACTTTGCTGATTTCGCCCTTGCGCATGATGATGATCCGGTCACTCATACCGATCAGTTCGTTCAGGTCTTCGCTCAGCAGAATGATGGACATGCCGCTTTTCTCTGCCAGCTTGCGGATGATGCTGTAAATTTGCATACGCGCGCCGACATCGATGCCGCGTGTTGGATTGTTCAGGATCAGCACGTCGGGCTGCGCCGCCATGCATTTGCCCATGACGACTTTTTGCAGGTTGCCGCCGCTGAGTGAGTTGCACGGAACCAGCGGGCTTGCCGCCTTGATCTGTAGTTCTTCGATGAGGTCGTGAACCAGCTTGCGCTCGGCGGAGCGATCCACGAACTGCCCGCGTCGCGGCATCGCCGCCATCGCCAGGTTCTCGTTCACCGAGAAATCGACGATCAAGCCTTCGCCGGTGCGGTCGCCGGGCAGGTAGGCGATATGCTGGTTCCAGGCATCGTAGGGGGCGCGCGGGCGGTAAGGCTGCGCGTACAGGCGCATGTGACCGGTCGTAAGCGGGCGGTCGCCGACCAGCGCTTCCAGCAGGACTTCGCCGCCGGAGTTCTTCAGCCCGCCAATGCCGAGAATTTCGCTGCGGTAGAGAGTCAGGTTGATGTCGCGCAGCTTGCCGGACAGGCTGGCCTCCCGGATTTCGAGGACGACATCTGTTGCGGCGAAGTCGCGGGCAGGGGGGTATATGTCTCGCCCAATTTCGCGACCGACCATCCGTGCTTCGATCTGCCGCTGGGTGAGTTCGCCGCGCTCAAAATGACCGACCCACGTCCCATCTTTCAGGATGGTGATGTCGTCGGCGATCTGCTCCACCTCTTCCAGATGGTGCGAGATATAGCCGACGGCGATGTGTTGTTCGCGCAGGCGGCGAATGACCGTGAATAAGCGTTCAAGCTCCTGCGTGTTCAGGAAAGCGGTCGACTCGTCGAGCAGCAGGACTCTGGGCTGGTACGACAGCGCCCGCGCGATTTCGATGACTTTGAGCTGACCGAGGTCAAGCTGATCGATGTTCTGGCTGACCGAGATGTCCGCGCCGATGTCGTCGAGGATGCCCTGCGCGGCGGCGCGCAGCTTCTTCCAGCGGCTCAAGCCCAGGTAGCCGGCGAATGATTTCATCCGGTCGATGAAGATATTTTCGGCGATGCCGAGCGATGGCACGATGGTCAGTTCCTGAAAGACCAGCGCGACGCCTGCCGCCTGCGCATCACGCATACCGGATGGATTGAAGCTGCCGCTGTCCAGCGTCATCGTGCCGGCGTCTTTTTGCAGCGCTCCGGCACAAATCTTGAACAGCGTCGATTTGCCAGCGCCGTTTTCGCCGACGAGGGCGTGGACTCTGCCCGGCTCCAGGGTGATGCCGACATCACGTAACGCCTGGGTGGCGCCAAACCGCTTGCTGATGTTCTGCGCTTTGAAAAGCACGGTTCCTGTTCCTCGCTCGCCAGGGGGAGCGGCAGGTTCTCGCCCGCCGCTCCCGTGGAAATGCGCTCGCTCGCGGCTTCAGCCGCCCAGAGATTATTCTCCGGCGTCGCTGTATGCCAGTTCGAACGTTGCGGGCGGGGCATCCGGGGTAAACACGCGCGAGTGCTCCGTGAAGTCGTATGCCGGCACGCCTTCGGGGAAGTCGGCGCGGAACTGCTCAACCGTATCAATCGTCAGCGGCAGCAGCGCCAGCTTGACGTTCGCTTCGTCCGCCGGGATTTCCAGCCCGTTCAGGAAGTCGAACATCATGACGAGCGCGAAACCGCCCTGCAGCCAGTGACCGCCGATGTCGAAGAGAAGCTCGCCTGCCTCGACAGCGTCGACGTTCTCAGGATTCAGGTCCATAGCGACGACCAGAACGTCTTCGCCCGGCACCTTGTTGGCATTCTTGATGGCAGCCATGACGCCGGTCGCCGTGCCGCCATTCGCCGCCCACACGCCGGTGATGTCCGGGTTGCCCTGGTACAGCGACTCGAAGGCTGCCTGGCTTTCGTCGCGCACGAAGTTGCCGTTCACCGCGCCAGCCAACCGCACTTCAGGATGCTCTTCCATCGCGCGGTCGAAGCCCTTGCGCCGGTCGATTGCGACCGACGTGCCGGGCGTGCCGTCCACAACGCCGACAACCAGCTCGCCGTCGGCATTCGGTGTCATGGCGGCGAACAGCGCCTGCGCCATCGCGTAGCCGGCTTCTTCGTCACTCGGTCCGACGAACGCGAGGTAATTCGGGAACTGCTCACCCTGCGGCTCAATATCGGAGAGATAGACGTCGGTCATGATGACCGGAATACCCGCCGCCTGCGCTTCGGTCAGAACCTTGATACCCGTGTTCCAGTACGGGACGTGGATGATGCCGTCGACGCCGCGCGCAATCAGGTCTTCGATATTGCTCGCCATCGTGTCCGGGCTGTTGTCCGCGTTGAGGACGATCAGATCAACACCCAGCGCGTCCGCGCCTTCCTGCATGAACTCGACGTATCTGTTCCAGAACTGGGCATCCAGCGTGGGAACCGTTGCACCGATAGTAAAGGTTTTTTCCTGTGCGCCCACCGCCGACAGCGATGTGAGCAAGACCAACCCCAGTAACAAGCAGAAAACAGCGATTTTCTTCATTGCTATTTCGTCTCCTTGAAATCAAACAAAACTCACCAGCCAAGCCGGCTTAAAACGAGCGAATTGGCGCTGTCAACCTCCTTCATCCGTATTGGGCTTTTTGCGGGACTTTCTTCCAGAGGTCTCTTGCGACCTCCTGGCAGACGATGCGTGAACGGCGTCACCGTTCTGGCTGGGCGCGGCTGCGCCGGGCGCGATTGTGCCGGGCGCGTGGATTTCGGACGGCACTTCGATGCCGCCCATGCGCGACGAAACGGTGCGCGCCGCGTCTTCGACCCAGCGAATGAGCTGAGCCAGACGGTCGGGGTCGTTGTATTCGGCGATATGCCCGGTGATGCCGATTGCGCCGACGATTTGCTGGCGGTAATCCCAGATGGGCGCGGCGGCGCAGCCGATGCCGCGCGCGTATTCCTCGTGGTCAAGCGCGTAGCCCTGCGCGCGAACCGTATCAAGCGCGGCGGCGAAGAGGGCGGGGTCAACCACGCTCTTCTTGGTCTGGGCGACGAGCGGCGCTTTCTGCAGGAAGGCTTCACGCTCGCCGTCAGGGAGGTGGGCAGCTAGCACCTTGCCGCACGCGCTCAGGTTGAGCGGCACGACCGTGCGCAGCGTGGCGATGATGCTCACGGGCTTTGCCGGCAGGCATTGGTCGATATAGGTGACGCCGTAATCCTGCAGGACGCCAAGCTGCGATGTCTGTCCGCTGATGTCCGCCAGTTCGCGCAGCGCGGCGTGGGCGTCCACGACCAGACTGGATTGTTTGGTGTACAGGTGGGCGAGATACGAAATCTGGGGACCGAATTCGTAGAAACCTTCGGAACGCGGGCTTTCGACGAGGTAGCGGCGGCTGGTGAGGTATTTGACGGTTCGGTAGGCGGTAGCGAACGGGATGTCCAGGTCGGCAGCCCGCTCCTTGACGCTGGCAGGCGCACCTTTGGCAGCCAGATATTCGAGAATGTCCAGCGCTTTGACCAGCGCCGGGACGACCGGAGTCAAGCCAGATTTCATTTATGAAGCAACTTTTCAAGCGGGACAAAGCCGTCCCGGTGCATTATTTCTATGCCTCTATCATCACCCCTGATAATCTGTATTCACTAGTGATATTTGTCACGCTGCTTTCAGTCGTTGATCCATCAATCGGATTTGTACAACGATGCGCCGGCGTCGTGAGATCGCTGAGGATGTTTTGGGAGAGCGGGCGCAAGCGCGCCGCGCCCCTACGATACATGTCCCTGACGATCAACAATCCCATGTTTCTGTAGCTCTCGCGGACAACCATTCCCATTCGTTACAATCCGTGTATGAATATTCGTCTCATGACCCCCGAAGACGCGCTGCCGACCGCACAGTGGATGTCACAGATGCCGCTGTGGCAGCGCTATGGGGTGACGCCGGAGCGTGCCAGCGCCCACTTCGTCGCGGCGCTTCGGGGTGGGGATGTGGCGCTGGTCGCCGAGATAGCGGGCGCGGTGTTTTGTACGTTTCTCGCCTGAGCGAATCCTGCCCGGATTGCCGGGAAATCGCTATAATCAGCCGCGTGTTTGTGAAAACTTTACCGAACGATCCGGCTGATGCCGGATGTGGCGGCAGTTGTCCCGATCTTCGACCGTGTTGATCGCCGGACGAGTCCCAGATAGTGAACTTCTATCGTGAAAAGGAACGACCTCATGGCTTACCATCCGCTCGACAACAAGACCATTCTGGATGACATACGCAGCCGAGCCGCGCTCAAAACCGTGTTCAGCGATACGAGCGCGCTGGCGGCGGAGGAAGTTGGCGACGGCAACCTCAACCTGGTGTTCATCGTTCGAAACGCGAAAAATCCGACAGAAGCCGTCGTGATCAAGCAGGCGCTGCCCTATCTTCGTGTCGCCGGGGATTCCTGGGCTCTGACGCGCGAGCGCGTGCGCTTCGAAGCCCAGGCGCTGCGGCTGTACAACGAACTCACGCCGGGCTTAGCGCCGCAGGTGTACGATTACGACGACGAGATGTCGCTGCTGGCGATGGAATACCTGGGCAGCCACGAAGTCATGCGCCGCCCGATGGTCGCGCGCAAACGCTTCCCGCGATTCACCGACCATCTCTCGATGTTCCTGGCGACGGTGCTGTTCAAAACCTCCGACCTGTACCTCACCGGGGTTGCTAAAAAGACCATGCAGTCGACGTTCATCAATCCGCACCTGTGCAAGATACAGGAGGACTTCGTTTTCACGAATCCGTACATGACTTCGGCGGAAAATCGCTGGAATCCCGAAATCGAGCCAGAAGTGCAGGCGGTGCGCCACAATACCCCGCTCAAGCTGGCGATTGCCGAACTCAAAGAAAAATACATGACCCAGACCCAGGCGCTGATCCACAGCGACTTGCACACCGGCAGTATCATGGTCAACGAGCACGATACCCGTGTGATCGATCCTGAATTCGCGTTCTTCGGTCCGATGGGCTACGACATTGGCGCGGTGCTGTCGAACATCGTGCTGAATTTCGCGTCGCATTATGCCCATACGCCGGATCGGGCTGAGCGCGAGTCGTATCAGGCATACCTGCTCGAAACCATACGCGACCTGTGGACGCAGTTCGCCGTCAAATTCGAGCAGTTGTGGATCGAGAATAACACGGGTGAACTCGTCCCCAACACGTACTGGGATTACCCCGGCGGCAAACAGGCGTTTGCCGAGTATCGCAGCGGCTACCTGAAACAGCTTTTGCAGGATACGGCGGGGTTGGGCGCGTGCGAGGGTCTCCGCCGGATGATGGGGATTGTGACCGTGTGGGATATTTCCAGCATCGGCGACAACCGGCTGCGCGCGGTGAGCGAGCGCTTCAACATCCGCGTCTGCTCGCGCTGGATTCTGGAGCGTAAGCGCTTCAACTCGATTGAAGACCTGCTCGGCATTGTTCAGGAAGAAGCGCAGCGCGTCGCGCTTCCGTGAGCGGTGAAGCCACAGCAGCTTGTGTGAAAACCGGCTCGGCGGGATCGTCCTGATCCCGCCGAGCCGATTACTGCAAAATCATTCCAGCACGTCGCTTTAGGATACGGTTTTGATCGCATCGCGCTTGGCGGCGACTTCGTCCATCAGCTTCTGGAACGAATCGGAGAACGAGGCGACGCCGTCCACCTGAAGGCGGCGCGTCACGTCGTCCAGATCAACCCCGGCGTTCGCCAGCCGGTCGAGCGTTTGCTCGGCTTCCTCGATGCCCTGATCGAGCGTCCCGGCGACCGTGCCGTGATCCTTGAATAACGCCAGGGTTTCCGGCGGGACGGTGTTGACCGTATCCTGCCCGATCAGCGTGTCGATGTACATCGTATCGGGGTAGGCGGGGTTCTTGGTGCCGGTCGAAGCCCACAGCAGGCGCTGTGGCATCGCCCCGGCTGCGCGCAGGGCGGCGAAGCGTTCGCCGTAGAAGATCGATTTGAAATGTCGGTAGGCGACCTTCGCATTGGCGATTGCCGTCTTACCCTTGAGGTCGTCGTTGGTCAGCATCCGGTCGACCGAAGCGTCGATGCGGCTGAGGAAGAAGCTGGCGACCGAGGCGATCCGGTCGACGGGCTGCCCGCTGGCGATGCGGCGTTCCAGCCCGCGAATGTAGGCTTCGGCGACCTGCAGGTAGTTGTCCACGCTGAAGATGAGGGTGACGTTGATGTTGACGCCGACGGCGATGGCTTCCTCAATCGCCGGGATGCCAGCTTCGGTCGCCGGAATTTTGATCATGGCGTTGGGGTGGTCGAGCAGCGTAAACAGGCGCTTCGCCTCGCTGGCGGTCGTTTCGGTATCGTTGGCGATCAGCGGCGAGACTTCGAGGCTGACATAGCCGTCGCGCCCGCCGGTGCGGTCGTAAATCGGGCGCAGGATGTCGAGCGCGTTACGAATGTCCTCGACCGCCAGTTTTTCGAAGACGGCATACGAATCGAGGTCGATCAGGCGCTCGATGGCAGCGTCATAATCGCTCGACCCGCCGATGGCTTTCTGGAAGATGGTGGGGTTCGAAGTGATGCCCAACACACCGTCTTCGTCGATCAGGCGCTGCAGTTCGCCGCTGTGGATCATGCTGCGGCGGATGTTGTCATACCAGATGCTCTGTCCAAAGTGCTGCACATCAACTGGCGGGTTCCCAGCCACAAGTTTGCTCCTTGAAATCGTGCGGAAGAATGGAATATATCCCGGATTCGCGGGGATATCGACTACCGTAGGGTTCTATTTACATCGCTGACGGCTGGCAGCGAGTATGATCAAGAAGCCTGCCATGCGCATCGCGGGCGCATGGCAGATTGTCCTCAAGCCGACAACGCTGATTGGATGCCGGCTTACGCTTTGAGTGTATTGGCGACTGCTTCGAGCATATAGTAGATCGAAACCGCCCCTGGGTCCATATGCCCGCGGCTGCGCTCACCCAACCGCGACGACCGCCCGCGCTTGCACACCATGTCCGCCGTCGATTCCATGCCACTTCGGGCGAGCGGCAGCGCCTGAACCCAGGCATCGACCAGCGGTAATCCCTGCTGGCTGGCTTCGCTCAGCCCCGTGACGAACGGCGCGAGGGTATCGATCATGGTTTTGTCGCCGACGGCTGTTTTGCCCAGTTTGCACACGATGTTCATACCGGCTTCAACCGCATGGTAGACGTTGGCGGTATCGGGGCTTTCCGAAAGATTCTGACCGACGGTGGCGATCAGCGTGCCGAACAGCGCGCCCGACGCGCCGCCTGCCGTGTTGGTGAAGGCATTGCCGGCGGCGGCGACGAGCTGGCTGGCATATTCGCTCGGTGACGCCTGGGCGGCTTCGTTGGCTGCGCGCAGCCCGCGTACCATGCCCGCGCCGTGATCGCCATCCCCGGCGAACGCATCCAGGCGTCCGAGTTCCTCTTCAGCCTGTTCGATGGCGGACAGCATATTGGCGATACAGCGTTTTGCGATAGTGGCTTGTTCAGACATGGCGATTCCTATACTCGTGTGAAGGCAGGCGACGCGGCGGGCGCATCGTACAAGGCTCGCAGTTCGTTCGTCAGCCAGAGCAGGGACAGCGAACAGCCTGCCATGTTCAGCGAGCCGGCGAACTCGCCGACGTATGGATCGTGCAGCGCCAGCCCATGCGCTTCGAGCCGGGCGTGAATATCCCTGTAGAGGACGAACAGCTCTTCGTATTTGGTGCTGCCCAGCCCGTTGACCAGCACGGCGACCCTGTTCCCAGCGTCAGCCGGTACATCTGCCAGAATCGTATCGACCATCATCGCGGCGATTTCACTGGCGGGGCGCATCTCCGCCGACTGGATGCCTGGCTCGCCATGCAGACCGAGACCGAGTTCCATCCGACCCGGTTCAACCACGAACAAATCCTCATTCTGACCGGGCAGGCGGCAGCCGCTGAAAGCAACGCCGAAGGAGCGGGTTCGCGCATTCGCCAGCCGCGTGAAGGCTTCCACGTCGTCGAGCGAATCGCCGCGCGCCGCGCTGGCGCCTGCGACCTTGATCATGTAGAAATCCCCGGCGATGCCACGTCGATCCTCGATCTGATCGGGCGGAGCGGAGGCAACATCATCGGTGATTCGCACCGTGCGCACGTCGATGCCGTCGTTTTCGCAGCGCATCGCCGCCATATCGAAATTCAGCACGTCGCCGCTGTAGTTGCCGTAGGTATACAGCACGCCCGCGCCGCCGTATGCGGCTTTGGTGCAGCGGTAGACCTGCTCGCCGGACGGGCTGGTGAACACATCGCCGATCACGGCAACGTCCGCCAAACCCTGCCCGACGTAGCCGGTGAATACCGGGTAATGCCCGGAACCGCCGCCGATCAGGACGGTGACCTTGCCCGGCTGTGGCGCGTGCAGCGCCATCACGCCCGCCGCATCCGGGACGCGGCGAATATAGCGGCTGTACGCCCGGGTGTAGCCGTCGATGAACTCTTCCTTGAACTGGGTTGGGTCGTTAAACAGTTTGGTCATCGTATATTCGTTCCTGTTTTATAGATTGTGCTGCGTCGATCATTCTGCCGGAAATCGTCATTCCGCGTTATGTCGAAAGCGGGTCGCAGCCGTGAGAACGTTCATGAAACCCGATGGCTCCCACGCCGCCCGCCCGACGAAGAGACCATCCACCTCTGTCTCTTGCACGTAGCTGCCGCAGTTGTCCTCGGTGACGCTCCCGCCGTACAGAATCGGAATTCGTCGGGCGTCGTCTCCGAAGTGGGACTTAAGCGTGCGCCGGACGTGGCGGATGCTCGGCGCGATATCGCCCGGCTGCGCCTCCTGACCGCCTGCGCCAATCGCCCATACGGGTTCGTATGCTACGATGAGCCGGTCGGTCGCAGCAGCCGGGAAATGCTGCAAAGCGATTTTGAGCTGCATGGCGAGCACTTCATCGGTGATGCCGGCTCGCCGCTGTTTCGCCGTTTCCCCGATGCACAGCAGCACGCGCAGATTGTGAGCGACGGCGCTTTGCACCTTCCGGCTGATGGCGCTGTCGGTTTCGCAGAACTTGTGCCGCCGCTCCGCGTGACCCAGCAGCACCAGGTCAACGCCGAGGTCGCACAGCATGGGCGCCGAGATTTCGCCGGTATAGGCGCCGGAACTCGCCCAGTGCATGTTCTGAGCGCCGATCCACAGGTTTTGAGGGCGGGCGATATCCTGAAGCCCGCCCAGCGACGTGAACGGCGGAAAGATGAATAGCTGCAGGTCAGGCTGCTCGCCGTATGACTCCTTCAGGCGCTGCACGAAGGTTCTCACTTCTGCGAGGGTCTTGTGCATCTTGAAATTCGACCCAAAGTAGAAGCGTTGGTCGGCATTGTTGGACATACTTACACCGCATTCTGGTCGTCACCCGCCGAAATCATCTTGCACGGATTCTAGGTGCGGTCGCGCTGCGTGCGCCCGGAGAACAGCAGGTTCACGGCGAGCGCGAAGAACAGCACGATCCCGGTGATGAATTCCTTCATGAACGGGTCAATCTGCGGGATATTGTCCAGCCCATTGCGCAGCGTGCCGTAGATCAGCAAGCCGATGACCGTTTGCAGGATGCCGCCGCGCCCGCCGTTGAGCGACGTGCCGCCGAGCACGACCGCGCCGATTGCGTCGATCAGGAAGCTGTCGATGACCTGCGGCTGAGCGCTGCCGAGGCGACCCATGTTGACCAGACCCGCCAAGCCTGCCGTGAAGCCGGAAATCGCCAGCGCAGCAATGAGCATTCGATTGGTATTGATGCCTGCCAGCCGCGCGCCCGATGGGTTCGCGCCGGTCATGTAGATGTTGCGACCGAAGCGGGTGTAGCGCAGCACCAGGAAAGCGATGAGCAGGCACAGCGCCGCGACAATCGTCAGCACGCGAATGCCGTTCGGACCGCCGATGCGCCCGCTGCCCAGAAACTGCGCCACTTCCGAAATCTGGAAATAGGTGCGCCCCTGGCTGATCACGGTCGCCAGACCGCCAGCAACCAGCGACATCGCCAGCGTCGACATGAACGACGGGATGCGGAATTTGATCGACGCGATGCCGCTGATGAGAC
>JADLHH010000500.1 GCA_020848855.1 Anaerolineae bacterium
GCCCCAGCCCTTTCGCCACGTCGTCGCCGAGGCTCGCCGTCGTGATCTGCCGACTGATCAGCATCGCGCCGACCAGCCCGACGATCATATAGGGCGAGGTCTGCGCCAGCAGCGGCAGGTCGCGCCCTGCCAGCGACCCCGCCGTCCAGAAGCGAATCCGGTCGAGCGTTTCGCGGTCGAAGATCAGGATGGCGGAAGTGAACGACGAGATGAACGCGGTGAGGATCACACCCGCCAGCGTCAGCCGGAGCGGAGTCGCGCCGCCCCGCCCCATCGAGCCGAGCGCGTAGACCAGCACCGCCGCCGCGCCCGCACCGGCAAAGCCGAAGATGGCGTAGGTCGACAGCGGCAGATTGCCCAGCAGGAACACCGCCAGCACGACGGTGAACGCCGCGCCGCTGTTGATGCCAAGAATGCCGGAGTCCGCCAGCGGGTTACGAGTCAAGCCCTGCATGATCGCGCCGGCGACCGCCAGCGCCGCGCCGACAATCGCGCCGGCGAGCACGCGCGGCAGCCGCACCGTGCCGATGATCAGGTGCTGGAACGAGCCGTCCGGCGCGAAAATCGCCGCGAAGACGGTGCCGGGGTCGATATCCGCCGCGCCGAGCGTGACGCTCCACAACAGGCAGATGATCAATAGAGCGATACAAACGAACAGCCCCGGCAGCAGCCACGCGCGGCTGCCGAGGAGGCGCGTCGTGTTTTTGGGTTTGGAGACCGATTTTACGTGTGCCGTCATTCCCCGCGGTTTCTAGCTCGATGTTTCGGAGATTTCCCTGTGGCGTCTTTACGCCGTATACCACGAATAATAATCAGGCGCATGAGCAAAAATCCACACGGCGGATTAAGTGAAGAATTTCTCACTCGAATACGCGAGACCAGACGCCGATCAACTTGAGATCGCAGCCAGGAGAAAACAAAGGCAACACCTGAGATGAACGGGTCGTAATGCCGGTTAACTTGAACTGCAACCGTGTTTAATTTTGCCCAATTCGAGGGGAGAGTCGTTCCGGCGGTCTGCCGGAAAGCAGCAGCGTTACTCGGCTGTCGCGGTCATCTGTTCGGCAGCGATGTAGGCGAACGTCAGACCGGCGCTCAGCGTCCCGCCACCACCGGGATAACCGCCGGCGAGCGGGCTGCCAGCGGTGTTGCCCACTGCATACAGACCGGGGATCACCTTGCCCCACACGTTCAGCACCTGCGCGTGCGGGTTGATATGTAAGCCGCCGGACGTGCCGAGCGCGCCGGGCCAGATGGGCGTGCCGTAGAATGGCGGTTCGATGACTGGCGCGAGGCACACGTTGGCGAGGTCTGTCCGGGTGTTGTCGCCGCCGGTGATCTGGTCAAACGCCGACTCGCCGCGATGAAACTCCGGGTCAACACCGCGCTTCGCCGCCGCGTTGAAGCGCATGACCGTCGCTTCCAGATTGTCGGCGTCGATCTGCAACGCATCCGCAAGCGCGCGCAGCGTAGGGGCAGTATGTATCCACGACGGCAGCGGGCTGCCCGGCGGAAATGACGCCAGCGAGTAGCGCCGCCGGTGCTGGGCGTCGACGATGACGTAGCTGGGGATGTTGACGTACTCGTAGGTGCCGGTGTCGAACGTGTAGAACGCCCGCGTGACCGAATCGTAGGGACCCGCCTCGTTCATGACGCGCACGCCACGCTTGTTCACCACAATCGCGCCGGGACGCCCCATCTCGGTCGCCAGCGCATTGACCGCCGCGCCGTTCTGGGTGTCGTAGAACACGGGCCAGCCCCAGCGCTCGTTCATGTGCCGCAGCCCCGCGCCAATCGCCATGCCCATCAGGTGACCATCGCCGGTGTTGGTCGGGGCGGCACTGGTGTAATGCAGCGGTCCACGCAGGAAATTGCGCGCCATCGCCTCATTGTGGTCGAACCCGCCGGACGCGAGCACAACGCCCCGGTTCGCCTTGATATTCAGCTCGCCGTCGGCAGTCCCGGCGATCACGCCGACCACCACGCCATCCTCGTCCACGACCAGCCGCTGCGCCGCCGTTTCGAACAGGAAGCGGACGCCATACGCCCGCGCCGCCTCGATCATCCTGCGCGCCAGCCCCGCGCCGTACAGCGGCTGATCGTCGGCATCCACCGGCTGAAGCGTGCGCCCATGCGGTTTTCCGCCGGGGAACGACGGATAGTAGTCGTTGAACGTCGGCTGAAGCTGCCAGCCGATGCCCATACGCCGCAGAAACGCGATCGCTTCGTTGCAGTGGTCGACAAAACTCGCGCACAGGGCGGGGTCTGCCTGCCCCAGCGTGGCGTGACCGATGTATTCGAGCGCTTCGGCGCGCGAGTCGGCGATGTGCGCGCGGCGCATGACATCGTTGTTGGGAATCCAGAGCGCGCCGCCGGAAATCGCCATCGTTCCGCCGAGCGCCGCCGCTTTTTCCAGCACGATGACCGACAGACCCAGATCGGCGGCACGCAGCGCCGCCATCAACCCGGTGCCGCTGCCCACGACCAGCACATCCGCGACCTCGTGCCAGGTCGTCGTGGCTGCCGCGTGCGCGTCGTGCCCCTGATTGGTGAAATCGTGAGCCGCTTCGCGCAGATCAGATGGCTCCAGCAGCCCCTTGCGCAGCGCATACTGAACCAGATCGGCGCGGTGATTCAGCCCCAGCTTCTGCATGAGGCGCTGGCGATAGGTGTCGACCGTTTTGGCGCTGATGAACAACCGCTCGCCGATTTCGCGGCTGGAATAGCCCTGCACGGTCAGCACGAGGACTTCATATTCGCGGTCGCTGAGCGCTTCCAGCCGGTCTTCCGCCTGCGTCCCGAAGCCGCGCTGGTAGTCGAGCAGAAGCTGCATGGCAGGACCGTAGAAGTACGGCTCGCCCGCGTACACCTGCCGAATCGCGCGGATCAGCTCGACATCGGCGGCGCTTTTCAGCACATAGCCTGAACTGCCGGCGCGGATGGCGCGCAGAATATACTGCTCCTCGGAGTGCATCGTCAGCACGAGGGTTTTAACGCCGCGATTGCGGTCGCTAAGATATTGCAGTGTGTCCAAGCCGCTGATTCCCGGCATCGTCAGGTCGAGGACGACGATATCCGGGGCGAGCGTCTCCACCAGCCGCAGCGCTTCGCTGCCATCCGCCGCTTCGCCGACCACCTCGATATCCGGCTCAGCGTTGAGGAAGGCGCGCAGCCCGGCGCGCAGCACACCGTGATCGTCCACCAGAAGGACGCGAATGACCGGTTTCATACGACTTCCGCTTCTGCTTTCGCTTCCAGAGTCGTGCTGACATCCACCCGCAGCCGCGTCCCCTGCCCCGCGGCAGACTGCAACGTCAGCACCCCACCAATCAATTCGACGCGCTCGCGGATGCCCAGCAAGCCGACACCGCTTTCAGCCGTGCGCAAGGCGGACGCCGGATCAAAGCCGCGCCCGTTGTCGACCACGCTCAGGCTCAGCAAATCGCCGACCTGCTCCAGCCGGACGGAGACTTCGGTCGCCGCAGCATGACGAGCGACGTTGGTCAGCGCTTCCTGCGCGACCCGGTAGAGCGCCAGCTCCGTGTCGCGGGGCAGCCGGAAATCTTCCAGCACGTCGGCGGCGAACACCACGTTCAGGCTGGTCTTGCGCCGGAACATTTTGACGTGCGCTTCGAGAGTCGGAACCAACCCCAGATCATCGAGAGTCGCCGGGCGCAGGTCGCGCGCCAGCCGCCGCACCTCGTCGAGCGTGCCCACGACGATCTCGCGCAGTTCCGAAGCCTGCGCGGCGAGTGCTTCCGGGTCGCGCTGGCGTTCCAGCACCTTCAACTGCACCAGCAGCGCCGTCAGCGCCTGCCCGGTCTCGTCGTGCAGTTCGCGGCTGATGCGCTCGCGTTCCTGTTCCTGCGCGCGAACCGCCTGCGCCAGCAGCCGGGCGCGGGTCGCGTCGCGCTCCTTCAGTTCTTCCCAGAGGAGCGAAAGCTCCTCATTGCGGGCGCCCAGCCGGACGTTGGTCGCTTCCAGCGTCTGCTGCGAGCGCACCAGCCGGTCGATCATCCCGTTGAAGCTGCGCGCCAGTTCGCCCAGTTCGTCATTCGCCCATACCGGAACGCGCTGGGACAGGTCGCCCTCATGCACGCGGCGAGCGACCCGCGTCGCGTCGCGCACCGGGCGCGTGAGGATGGCGGTGAGCAGCCAGGCGACGAACGATCCGGCGACGATTGACGTTCCGGCGATGATCGCCAGCTCGGTCAGCATAATCGCCGGGGTAATCGTCGGCTGGATTTTGTTGAAGCGGATTTGATACCAGATGAACGCGCTGCACCCGGCGGCGGCGAGCGCGCAGATGACGATGCCGATGATTTTCACGCGCAGCGGGACGCGCCCCGCCCATTCCCAGAAGCGCTCCAGGAAAACGCTGACGCAGCGTTGGCACACGTCTTTTCCCCCGCGAATAGTTATGCTTCCACCCACTCTGCAAGGTACAGTAAACGGTGGTTCGCTGCCAGTGAATAATGACGGCTGTGCGTCGTGAGCAAAATCAGCTTCCCGCCGGTTCACCCAGCGGCGCGCCGTTCTGAATCCACAGCGTCAGCTTAAGCAGCTCGTCGCCGGTTAGCTCGACCGGGTGATCGGTTTCGATCAGATGTACGACCACGCTGCTGTTTTCGGGGTCGCGCGGCGTGATCGCCGGGAGCGACGAGCCGCCCAGCAGCGCCCTGTCGTAGTTGGAGAGGTCGAGACCGCCCAGCGGCGTCGTCCCACCGTGACAGAAGGCGCATTTGGTGGCGAACAATTCGCCAACGCCGTCGTTCCAACTCGTCATCGGCGAGTCGAAGGTTGTGCGGACGGGCGTCGGGGCGAGCGGTGGCGGCACGAAGGCGCGCACCTGTTCCAGCGGCGGGCGCGTCTCGATGGCGGTGCGCTCGAAGGTAATGAAGAAGATGACCGCGACTGCCGCCAGCAGCGCCAGTACGCCGTAAACCGTCAGGTATATGCGGCGTCGCCAGCCGAGCCAGCGATCCGGCTTGGCGGGCGTTTCGTCTGCTTCACGCGCTTCCAGTTCC
>JADLHH010000501.1 GCA_020848855.1 Anaerolineae bacterium
GACGTTGAAGCGCGGGTCCTGCAGCGCTTCGAGCATCTCGTCGACGGTGAGCGGGCTTTTCGTCCTGCCCATGCGCTCGGTGCTGACAACCGTCGCTCGCTCGTCCCGCGCGCGGTAGTAGCCAATCAGCGACTCGAACGCCAGCAGTGGGTTGCCATGCACAAACATCCCGGCAAATTCGCCGACGCTGAAATTGCTGTCCGCCTGCACGCGCGAAAACAGCAGGACGCCCAGCGCCAGCAGGATCACGCTGCCGAGGAACAGCGGCGTGAACGGGTCGAGCGGGAAGATGAGGAATTGACCGGAAACGCCGGCGAACACGTCAAGCAGACGCCCGCTGATGATCTGGCTGACGCCGCCGATCACGCCGACGATGGCGTAGTACACCGGCATGTAGTCCGCGCGCCGCTCGTAGGGCACGACGCGGACAAACAGCAGCCGCCCGGAGCCAATCGCCCAGCCGATTTCGGCGATGCCCCACACGAACGCGATCACCATCGCCATCGCCAGGCTCAGCGACGAAAAACGCGGCATGAGCAGCCAGGCGACCGGCAGCAGCGTTTTGACGATCAAGCCAAGCTGCATGACCGGCTTGCTGCCGTAGCGATCTGCCGCCCAGCCGAACAGAAAGGTCGCCGTGAAGCCGCCGATGATCGGTCCCATCTGCAGCCAGACGACTTCACTGTCGTTCAAGCCGACCTGGTTCTGCATGAAGATCGGCAGGAAGGCGAGCGGCGCGTTCCCAAGGATGACCAGCCCCAGCCCCATCACATACAGCGAGAAGTTGCGGTCACGGACGACGCTCAGAAACGCGCGGTAGCTGACCGACTTGGCGTCCGTCGGCGCGCCGCCGGGGAGATGCGAAGCCGACCAGACCGACGTGAAGCCGAACACCAGCGCGACGGCGAACAGGATCATGAAGCCGTCGAGACCGGTAGTGACGCTCAGGACGAAACCAGCAAAGGCGACGGCGAGAATACCGGTGATGCGCGCCACCATGTCGTTGATCGCCGAGTGTTTGCCGCGCACCGAATTGGGGATGTACTCCTGCGACCAAGGGTACAGCCCGGTTTCGGAAATCGCGCGGCAGAGCGCAAAACCCGCCACGATGAATGACACCAGCGTGACGGCAGCCGGCGCGCCGAAGTGGTCGATGACGAACGGCACGAGCAGCAGAAACGCGCTGACAATTTTGCGGATGCCGAAAAAGGTGACGAACGTGCGCTTATAGCCGAAACGGGCGACGCGCGGCGCGATCACCAGCGCCACGATGCCCGAAAACGGCAGCAGCGACAGCAGGAAACCAATCTGCGAATTCGTGACGCCGAGGGCGCTCAGAAACAGGACGAAGGATGATCCGAAGAGCGTGAGGGTCGCGTAAACGTTGTTGGTCGCACTCAGGGCAATATTCCAGGGCAGACGCCGAATCTTCTCGGCGTTGGTGAGTTCATTCGCCATAAATCGACTAGTCCTCAAAAGCCTGCGAGGAAATTTTCGCCGTGACCACCACGAGCTTCAGTTTACCAGATAATGACGTAACTGACGCAACGTACCCATTCCAGATTGACAGGCTGCGTCATTATAAACAGTCTGCAAAGCCGGCGAACAGCCCCGGCAGGCAGCGTTACAGCGATGCGTACAACCGGTCGATCACGCGCATGTTCTCGACCGCGTCCTGCGGCGCGAAGCGCGGCGGTCGGCTGTTCAGGAGCGCGTCGGCGAAATCCTCTGCCATCAGCGTATACGAGTTCGCCGGTGCAATCCGAATCTCCTCATCCTGCCCGTCGTGACGGTAACGGATGATCGTCTCGCCGTTTGGCGACATGACGAATGCCTGATTGACTGAGATCGTGCCGCGCGTGCCGCGTATCGAGTACGTGTGCGCAAAATCCGCCCGGAAGCTGGAATCGAAATGCCC
Organism: Anaerolineae bacterium; assembly: GCA_020848855.1. The sequence continues at coordinate 1,919 of JADLHH010000501.1, forward strand.
CAGCGCGCCGCCCGGAAACGCCAGAATCCCGGTGAGCGTTTCGTCCACCTGCGACTGCGCGCCGATGACCGCCAGCGCCCGCGCGTCGGTCGGCTCGCTGCCGAGCAGGAATCGCATGACGTTGACGCAGTAGCAGCCCACGTCCATCAGCGACCCGCCCGCCAGCGGCTTGCTCAGGCGAATATCATCTTCGCTGCGAATCGGAAACGAGAATGCTGCCTGGACAGCTCGCACGTCGCCGACTGCACCATCGTCGAGCATCTGCTTAACGCGCTGCGACTGTGGGTGAAACCGGTACATGAACGCTTCGGCGAACAGGACGCCGCGCTCGGCGAAGGCGTCGACCATGCGCTGCGCTTCGGCAGCGTTACGCGCCAGCGGCTTTTCGCACAGCGTCGGCTTGCCCGCTTCGGCACAGCGAATACTCCATTCGGCGTGCTCGCTGTTCGGCAGCGGGTTGTAGATGGCGTCCACGTCCGGCGACGCAATCAGCTCCTCGTAACTGCCGTAGGCGGTGGGAATGCCGAGGTCGTCGGCGAAAGCGTGCGCTCGGTCGAGGCTGCGGCTGGCAACGGCGACGACGCGCCCGTTGCGGGTCTGCTGCATCGCCGGTATGACGCGCTCCCTGCCAATGTTCGCCGTGCTCAGGATGCCCCAGCGGATTGAGTCTGCCATGTGATGCCGTCCTTTCGTAGCGAGTTGACGCCATCAATCATAACCGCTTCGTACCGCTGAGACCATGCGCAGACGCGAACACCGCCAGGCAGACCAGCGCGTGGTGCGGTCAGCGAAAATGCCGCGACATGAATTCACGGGAAATTCGAGAAACCTTAACCCATAATTAAGACTGGATCGAGTAGATTAAAGATGACAACAAACCAATCTGTAATGTGATATCGACCGTCACGCAGGTACGTACCAGCGGCCCCCTTCTACCTATCCCGACACGGACGTCAGGCTGCAAGTATGGCACAGAAAGAACAGCAGGCAGCAATCTCCAGCGTACACGCGCTCGCGGCGGCAGCCGACGAACTTCATCGGATGCCGGACGTCGATTCGACGCTGCGCCGGGCGGTTCAGTTCGCACACAGTCATCTCGGCGTGGAGCGCTGTCGCATCTTCCTGAACACGAACGGTGTCCTGCAGGGCACGCACGGCATCGACCGGTATGGCGAACCTGCCGACGAACGCGCGCTCCGCATCACCGACAGCTCCCACTGGATCGACCGTATCAGCGAGGCAGCCCGTTCCGGCGCAAACTGGATAGCGATCGCGGATGCCGA
>JADLHH010000502.1 GCA_020848855.1 Anaerolineae bacterium
GCAGGTTCTGCGCCAGCCAGTCGCCGGACGCTTCACCCAAGCCGACGTTTTCCAGCAGCGCGACGGCGTGTTCCAGCGCCTCGAATTCCTCGTGGCGCGCGCCGCTCGTGCCGATCACCGCAGCGACCGGGTGGGCGTGCAGGCGGGTGTGCATCCCCACCAGCACGTTTTCGATCACTGTCATGCTGCCGAACAGCCGGATATTCTGGTAGGTGCGGGCGATGCCGCGCTGCATGATCTTGTCCGGTCGCAGCCCGCGAATCGAGCGTCCGTCGAGTATAATCTGCCCTTCTTCGGGCATGTAAAAGCCGGTGATGCAGTTGAAGAACGTGGTTTTGCCCGCGCCGTTCGGTCCGATCAGGCTGGCAATGGCGCGGCGCGGGATTTGCAGATTGACATCGCGCACCGCCGTCAAGCCGCCGAAGCGCTTATAAACGCCCTGCGCGTCCAGCAGAAGATCGCTCATGCCGTCTTCCTCCGTTCGTGGCGCTCGTGCAGCGTTTCGGTCAGCCGCCGCACCGACGGCGGGATCAAGCCCTCCGGCTTGAGCAGCATCGCCGCGACCAGCAGCACGCCGAACGCCAGCAGGCGGTAATCCGCCAGCTCGCGCAGCGCTTCCGGCAAGCCGACCAGCACCAGCGCCCCGACGACCACGCCGGGAATCGAACCCAGCCCGCCGATGATGATCAGGCTGAGGACGTTGATCGACACCAGCACCGTGTAGCTGTCCGGGTACGCGCCGTACAGCCGCGTCCCGGCGACCGCCCCACCCATCCCGGCGAACGCCGCACCGATGGCGAACGCCAGCAGCTTGGTGCGCACCAGATTGATGCCCATCGCCTGCGCCACGTCTTCGTCGGCGCGCATCGCCAGCCACGAGCGACCGAGCCGCGTCGATGCCAGCCGCGAGGCGATCAGCGCGGTGATGATAATGCCAACCAGCACCAGATAGTAAATACCGTTCGAGCCGGTCAATTCGAAGCGCCATGCTGGATTGAGCGCCGTCAGGTCGATGATCGGGCGCGGGATGTTGGCGATGCCCTGCGCCGAGCCGAACAGGTCTTTGAAATCGTCGAAGCGCACCAGCAGGCGGATGATCTCGCCGAAGCCGAGCGTCACAATCGCCAGATAGTCGCCACGCAGCCGCAAAATCGGGATGCCGAGCAGCACGCCGAACAGCGCCGCGATGATCATGCAGATGGGCCATGCTTCCCAGAAGGTCATCACACCGGTGCAGAGCGTGCCGACCGTCTCCGGCGTCAGGGCGCGCGGCGCGACCCCGCCGCAGGTCAGCAGGCTCGGCGTGGTCAGCAAGCCGATTGAGTACGCGCCGATGGCGAAGAACGCGACGTAGCCGAGGTCGAGCAGCCCGGCGTAGCCGACGACGATGTTCAAGCCGATGCCCATGATGATGTACAGCCCGACCAGGTTGAGCACGTCGGTAATGTACTGCCCCAGAAACGCCGGCGCGACCATCAGCACGAGCAGCAGCGCCAGCATGGTCACGCCCTGCACGCTGCGGCGCTGCGCGGGCTGTAGCTGCGTGAACCGGCTCTCCACGCGCCGCCCGAAATCCGGCACGGCGGCGAACGCCGCCAGAAACAGCACCAGCGTCACGGCGGCAACCGTGTAGGTCATGGCGTTCTGGGCGTTCAGCACGCCGAGCACCACCAGCGTGATCATCACGAAGACTATGCCGTTGTGGAACGTGCCCGAACCGCTGCGCGCCAGCCCGCCGAGCGCCCCAATCGCGGCGAAAATCAGCGCCAGCGGCAGAACAGCCGCGCCGGGCGACAGGCTCAGGATCAGCGGGAGCGAGCCATTGCCGCGCAGCACGCCGCCGGCGTTCAGACCGCCGCCGTTCGCCAGGATGCCGAGCACGACACCGATAACCGCGCCCGGCGCGGCACTGATCAGCAGGCGAACCAGTCCCCGCTGCCCCACTGTGCGCATCGACATGCCGTAGCCGATGGCGAAGACTGCCGCCAGCGCCAGCGCGTCCGGCAGCGTGATAATCCCGGCGATCTGGCTTTCCAGCAGCCCGACGACCACCGTCAGCCCCAGTGCCAGCATAATCACCCGCCCCCAGCGCCCCGGAATCATCAGCAGCAAGCCGACGGCGAACCCGACGCCCACCGAGATGCCGAGCAGGATCAGCAGCCCTGTCCCCATCGCCTGCCCGAAGGTCATGAACGCGGCGATTGGCTTAGTGAGATTAGCGAAGACGAAGCGCAGATCGATGTTGGCTTCGATCACCACCAGCGCCGCCAGCATCAATCCGACGACGACCGCGCCGAGGATCGAGCCAATCCACAGCGGGGCTGTCCCGCCCGACCGCGAACGCGATCCGGCGACATACGCCCCCGCGCCCAGCATGATGATCAGCGTCACAGTGCTCAGCGTCAGTCCGCTGGCGATGACCTCGCGGCTTTCGAACGAGACGAAAATGCCAGAGAGCGTCAGAATGACCGCTACCGCGCCCGCGTAAATGGCAGAGCGAAGTGCCTGTCTTATCGTGTGTCTTGTCATGATCAAACTCGCTTGCTCGCCAGCACTTCACCGAAGATACCGGTCGGGCGGAAGATCAGGATCAGCACGAGCATCCCGAAGGCGATCACGTCCTTCAACTGCTGCGACAAGCCGAGCAGCGACGGCGCGACCGATTCGATGATGCCGAGGAACAGCCCGCCGAACATTGCGCCGGGGATATTGCCAATGCCGCCCAGCACCGCCGCCGTGAAGGCTTTCAAGCCAGGGATAAAGCCGATGAACGGCGACACCTGCTGGTTGTACAACGCGAACAGCACGCCGCCTGCCCCCGCCAGCGCCGCGCCCAGCACGAACGTGGTTACGATCACCCGGTCGACGTTGATGCCCATCAGCGCCGCCGTCGCCTTGTCTTCAGCGACCGCGCGCATGGCTTTGCCGGTCTTGGTGCGCTGGACGTAAAACCACAGCAGCGACATGAACACCAGCGCCATGAAGAACACCACGAAGTGGATCGGCAGGATGCGAAGCTCCAGCCCCAGGATATTCACATCGTAGCGCCCGCCGATCAGGTCGATGCCCCGGCAGACGTTCACGTCATTGACCACGCTGCATTCCTGATCGGGAAACAGGCTGGGGAAGACGTAAAAATGCACGTCCGGGTAGCGCCGCGTGCTGGCGCCGAACAGGCGCAGAAATAACTGCTGGATAGCAATCGACGCGCCAATCGCCGTGATCAACGGGACGAGGCGCGGCGCGTTGCGCAGCGGTCGGTAGGCGATCCGTTCGAGCAGCACGGCGACGATCACCGACGCGACGACACCGGTGAGCATCGTCAGCAGCAGCGCCAGCAGCGGCTGCGTTTCGAGCAGCCCGGTATTCTGCATCGCCGAAATTGCGAAAAAGCCGATGTACGCGCCCGCCATGAACACCTCGCCATGCGCGAAGTTGATCATCAGCAGGATTCCGTACACCAGCGTGTAACCAAGCGCGATCAGCGCGTAGATACTGCCCTGCGCCAAACCGAACACCAGGTTACGGGCGAAGCGTTCCAGGTCGTAGCCGCCGGACTGGATGTTGCTCACAGCAAGCGCAACCAGTATAAACACAAAAATGATGCCGAAGAGACGCAGAGGATTGCGCAGCGTGTTGTCGAGCAGCCA
>JADLHH010000503.1 GCA_020848855.1 Anaerolineae bacterium
AGCGCCACGACCCAGTAACCGAAGCCGGGTGTCGCCGGCAGCGGCGTCCATGCGTCGATCTGAAAATACGCCTGCCCGGTTCGCGCCCAGGTGACCGCCATAGTTGTCCAGGCGGCATCGTCTCCGCTCGATTGCTCAGGCGGCACCGCGCGTGCCGAAAACAGCGCCGCGATCAGGATAAGCACCAGCACACCAAATAAAACTGGCTGCCAGCGACGGCGCGCCTCGCTATCCGAGGATGGCGCTCCATAGGTCATCCCCATTCCCAGGCAGATCGCATTCACGGTCAGCAGCAGCTTGATCTCAAGTCCGTCAAACGGCAGCAGCCACAGCCCGGTCGTCCCGGCGAACAGCGCAAGCACAGCGCCAGCATCCCATGCGGATGGAAAGCGCGCCAGCAGCGCGACCAGTCGACTCCGCCAGAACAGGCTGACTCCCAGTACCAGGGCGACGAGCGGCACTGAACCCACCAGGCTGGCAGCGTACAGCGGCGTATAGCGCCCCAGCACCGTCGGGCTGGTGCTCTGGTGCGCGAACGCGAGCGCCAGCAGCAGCAGGTTAATTCCGTTCCAGAACCACAACAAACGCTTCGGCGATGTCGTCGGCATGAATCGCCTAACCAAACAAGCCGCGTCGTCGCTTCAGCGGCACACCGTGCGTGAGCGTCGTCAGCCCGCCGCCGTGCGGGTCGTAGATCGGGCGCAGGTCTTCGAGCAGCGGCTTCAGGTCTTTGTAGCCCGTCCGGCGGTTGATGATTTCGAGGAAGCCGCCGCAGCGTCGGAACAGGTGCTGGGCCTCATCCTGTGTGATGCCCACATCCCATGTCCACTGCTCCGGCGTGTAAAAATAGTAGATCGGGTAGACTGCCGCCGTCGTCACCGAGACGCCACGATTGTTGTACGCCCACAGGTCGACGCCGCAGTGCGTGGCGGCTTCCGCCATCAGCACCAGCGCCGAAACCGACAGCATCTGGCGATACAGACTGCCGCCGTCCTCGCCCTCGACCGCTTTGGGGATATGCCCGCGCGGGCTGATATCCTGGTCAACTGTGCGCCGGAATACGTCCGCGCCGACGTTGAACAGGTCTTCGCGCTCGAGCAGGATGCCAGAGACCAGCACCAGCGCCGCCATCCACAGGTTCTCGACCTGCGTATCTTTGTACGGGCTGGTGCTCAGTGCGCTGACGCGCTCCTGAAACTGGTTCAGCCAGTGAAACTGCCCATCGGCGCGCCATGCCGCGTGATCGCGGGTTGTCTCGAAGGCTTGCGCCAGCATCATCGTCTGCGCCACCGCATCGAGATAGGTCATGTCCTCGGTCGCCAGCTCGTCGATGAAACGCTCTAGCTCGGCGACCGCCAGCTCACCGGCGTGTTCATCCGCGTCGAAGCGGTAGCGCAAGCCGTACCACAGCGCCGCCTGTGGTCCGCGCTGGTCGCGCTCGCGCAGGTACAGGTACGCGCTGCGAAACGGCTCGCTGTCGCGGTCGCGGCGCGCTTGTCCGACGTGATCGAACGTGAAATACAATCCACAATGGAGTGGCTTGAACATGAATAGGCAGACACTTTAGTTGCGATGATTGCGACATTTAGTATAGCAAATGGGGCTATAATTGACACAGTGACCAATCATAACCTAGTGAGCATTGGCGTGAGCGAACCGACGTTTCCCCCTCCCCCAGGCAGCGACCCTTCGCGTGATGTCATGCGCTCGCCGGTGCGACCGAGCGTCCCGTCGTCACCCGCGCCCTCGGCACAATCCGTCCGGCAGCCCAGCGCCCAGCCCGATGCGCCGCTCCCGGATGCCGACCCGAACGACCCGATTGCCGCCCTGAACTCGCTCCGCACCAAAATGGAGTTGGTCGCCGACGAATTCGCCGCCGGCAAGATCAACCGGGCGCAGTTCAACGCCGTCTACCGCCGCTACAGCGAGCAGCGCAATATTATCGAGCGGATGGTCGAGCGCAACCCGGATTCCGATGCCTGGCGGCATGTGCTGGGCGTCAAGGGGCAAACCCACTTCCTGCGCAACCACTACGAAGCGCAGACAATCTATTACGTCGTCTACCGCCACCAGCGCTACGAGCCAATCACGGCGGGCGGCAAGCCGCCGCTCAACATGACCGCCATCCTGACGGCGCTCAGCCGCGTATGGGCGATGCCCAACCGCCCCGCTCTTGGGTTGGGTCGCAAGCCGCTCGATGCCGGGCAGTGGCTGATCCTCGCTACCGGCGCGCACACGGCGACGGCGATGGTCTTTTCGCTGGAGCCATCGGTCGCGCAGGCGCGGCTCGTCCGCGACCTGCACGCCGACTTCGAGCGCGCCAATCACGCAGCGCTGACGCGCGGCTGGATCACGCCCGAACACATGGTGTTCCCGCAGCGCGCCATGACCGGCGGCGATATGTAAGTCATCTTGGATTAGCGGGCTTTGGGGTGCGCCTTCATGCGCGCCAGGCTGGTCACGCAGATCGTGCCGGAAACGGCGAATGCCAGCGCGCCCTTGTTATTGATCGCCAGCGGACCGAGCGCCGCGCTCGCCGTCAGCGTTGACGCCAGTAGCTGCGACCGTTTCGCCTCGGTCAGCAGGTCGACGGCGAAGCGCTGGTGCGTCGGCGTCAGGCTGCCGTCGTAAACCCGCACCACGTTGGCGTCGAAGTCGCTGGCGACGAAACGATGTCCATCCGGTGAGCAGTTGATCGCGCCGAGGTGGTAATACAGGCTCAGCCGCTTGCGCACGCGCCCGGTGGCGTCCATCAGCACCACCGACTGCCCATCGGTCAGAAACAGCGACGCCCCGCCCTGCGAGATCACCAGCGCCGGACGAAATTCTTCCTGAATATCCAAGCCGGTATCGAAAATGCCGAGGCGAATGTGCTGCTGATACAGGTGCAGCCGCGCCGAACGGTCGAGCGCCGCCAGCAGCCCCAACGCCCGATCCAGCGTGACGGCGATGAAGTCGGCGTCGCCGTCGGTTTCCAGCTTCGCCTCTTTGCCTTCGATTTCGAGAGACAGGTCGCCGGGAGCAGTCTGGTACAGGCGCATCTGCCCGTCCGCCGTGACGTGAATCGCCGCCTGCCGGGTACGCACCACCGGCAGATACACGCCGTTGGGCGCGGTCAGCGCGTTGAGGAATTCTCGCCAGGCGTCGCAGTGGCGGTTGTCGCCGCTCACCGGCTCGATGGTACGGTCGCCGCGCTGCGCTCCGTTTTGCAGGTCGAGGAACGACACCCGGTTTTCCTGCGTCCAGGCTGCCAGGATAGTCGGCTTGCCGGGCAGGATGTCCAGCCGCTTGATCGTTCTATCGCTGAGATGCAGACGCCATGCCATCAGGTTTCGGTTCGTGTCCGGTTGAGGTTTGCAGCAGGCGCTTCGCCCGAAAGCCGGTCACCCGCCAGCGCACCTCAGGTCTACGACGGGACTTCGACGCGGATGCGCCCGCGCGGCACGTTCAGCGTGTACCGCAGGACGATCTGCGCCGTGTTGATGTTCCGCGCTTCGAGGATATCGCCGACCAGGTAGTTGTACACGTTGGGATCGTACTGCGGCTGGATGCCGCTGCCGCCCCGATCCAGTTCCAGCCGCGCGCCGACCGCCGTCGGGATGAACAGCGCCAGATCGCCGTCACCGACGCTCAGCGTACCGAGCATATCCTGCGACTGCGACATCAGCGGCTGGTATTCCGGCAGCGTGACGATCACGTCGCCGCGCACCAGGGTTACGTTCAGGCGCTCCAGCGCCGTGCCGCCCATATTCAGCACGGTGCTGCCGTCCTGCCCTACGAACTCCACATCAATTGGCACGTTAGGCGGCAGTTCCAGGTGCAGCCTGCCGCGCCCCATCGTCTCCAGCATCGGGAATTCGCCCGATTCGCGGACTTCGTGGAGCGTCAGCGTCGCCGAATTATCCGCTGCTTCGGTATAGGTGATTTCCATGCGGTTGTCGCTGCTGGCGACGAATTCGCCGCGCACGTCGGATGTCAGCGTGCCGAGCATGTCTACGTCGGTCGAAAGCGTGTCGATGCGCAGCCGCAGCAGCGTGAGGTTCGTGCCGAGCGTCTGCTGGATCGGCTGGTTCAGGTCCGAGCGCTGCTGGGTTGCCCGCGCCGAATACGCCGACGAGATGATCAGCCCGGCGACGGCGGCGCTCACCACCAGCGCGATCCCGTCGCTGAACGGCACCCGGTTGCGCAGCAGGAACGACAGCCCCGCCAGCAGCAGGAGCGCGGGCCAGGCGCGCAGGATCAGATCGACCACGCCTTCGGGAATGGCGTCGAGCGCGTTCGCCAGCACCAGCAGCGCCAGCGCCAGCGCAATCAGTCCCCACAGCAGATTCGTTCGGCGGCGCATCGGTCTATGCCCTCACCTGTCGCAGGAAGAAGACCACGCTCAGAATCACCAGCGCGCCGGGCCAGAACAGGTTGACGCCCGACGACGTGTTCAGTTGACCGAGGTCGCGCCCCGCCCACGAAGCGGCGGTCAGCACGATCAGCGCCAGCACGATGATCAACGGCATTCCGCGCCGCCTGCGAGTCTGCGATTCCTGCGGGACGATCCACCACAGCAGCAGATAGAGCACGGCGAACGCGCCAAGGCTGACCAGCGTCAGCACGACGAACAGCACGCGCACCCACAGCGAACTGATGTGCAGCGACGCCGCCAGCCCACCGCAGACTCCGCCAAACACCCGGTCGCTAAAACTTCGCAGCATACGATCCCCGAAAGCGAGGCAGTCTCAATACAGATTAAGACTATACCGCTAGGAAGGCAGTTCGAGCAAGCGCGAGATTGAGATGAGGTGTCGGGCGAACCCATCTGGATGCGATCACCGCCGAGGGATTAATCCCTCGGCTAGAAAAACGCGCCACCCACTGAAGGGGTGACTCAAGCACGAACGAAAAGACGACCCCTTCAGTGGGTCGTTAGGTATTTTCATAGCAGGAGGTTTGAGAGGGTGTTGAAAAAGGTTTATGCCTGTGTTTGCCCCTCACCCCGGCTTACCTTTGGTAAGCTTCCCCTCTCCCACGTAAGCGGGGCGAGGGGAGAAGAACGGTTTTTGTCCCTCGCCCCACCGGTGTGGGAGAGGGACGGCTCACGAATGTGAGCAGGGTGAGGGGTTTTTCAACACGCTTTGAACCTCCTGCGGTGCTTTACCAATCCATCACATCTCGGACAGAAACGAACACGGAGACGACCGGCAGCCTCCAGATGCCAAGTCGTCTCCATGAAGCAGAGCGACCTATCGCGGGATGTCGAAATCAGCCGGGGGCGCGCACCAGCCGCACCACCGTGCGCAGCCGCCCGATTTCCAGCTCGTCGTCGTTGTGCAGCGGGTAAACTTCGCCCGGAATGAGCTTGAAGCCGTTGATGCGCGTGCCGTTGGTGCTTTGCAGGTCTTCGATGCTCAGCGTCGTGCCGTCGTACAGGAAGATGGCGTGCTGGCGCGAAATGCCGTACTTGACGCCGTCGAGCGGCGAAAGATCGATATCGGGGTGGTACGCCGTGCTGCCCCTGCCGACGATCAACTGATCGCGAAGCTGTGCCGTGATCACCTGATTGATGCCGACCACGTACAGCACGAGGCGCATCGGCGAGAGCGGCTTCTGTTCGACTTTCGCTTCATCGAGATACGATCTGGAACGCAGGTTGTAGCGGTCGACGATTGACTGCGCCATTGCAAACCCTTAACGAACACGTGATACTTCATTCTTTGCCAACATTATACGGCGTCATTGCCGCTGAATGGGATTGAGATTTGGCAAGCAGGGGGTTCGTTCGTACAATTTTCATGCGTGACGTAAGGAGTGGGTGATGCTGCGAAGGTTGTGGATCGGTCTAGGGCTTCTGCTTATCCTGGGGAACGTCCAGATCGCCTTCGCCCATGACGTGCTTCAGGGCGACGAATGTGCGATCACCGCCGACGAGCGCATCACCGGCAATGTTTTCGTGCTGTGCCGCGTGCTGACGGTCAGCGGCACGGTTGACGGCAACCTGTACGGCGGCGGCTTCACGGTCGTCATCGACGGCGCGGTCACCGGCAGCATTTACCTGATCAGCGGCGAAACCACGATCACCGGCACGGTCGGCGGCGACATCCATTTTGCCGGCGGCGTCCTAACGGTCGAGGACACAGCCGAACTGCTGGACGACCGCGCCGACATAGTCAGCGTGAGCATGAGCACCGAACTGAGCGCGCCGCGCGTCGCCGGCAGCGTCACGTCCGCCAGCTATCAGCTTCTGCTCAATTCCCCGGTCGCGCGCGAAGTCAGCTTCTGGGGGTCGGCGCTCACGGTCTCCGGCACGGTCGATGGTGACGTGACCGCGACGGTCGGCGACCCCGGCTCGACCGGCGTCAACGAGCTGCGGACGCTGTTCGGCTTCCTGCCGTTCGAGGTGACGCTGGTCAACCCCGGCTTGCGCGTCACTGACGCCGGCATGATCAACGGGCAGCTTCGCTACGCCGGTCCAGTCGAAGGCGAAATCGCCGTCACGCTGCCCCGCCCGCCGGAATATACGCCGGTGGTTGCGCAGACCGACCTGATCTCGCCGGAAAAAAGCCTGCTGGAAAACCTGCGCGATTATCTGGCACAGGCGATCCGCGAAGTCGTCTCGCTGGCGCTGATCGGCGTCGTCGCCCTGCTGGTGATGCCGCGCACCCTGCAGGCGCCGATTTACAGCCTGCGCGTGCGCCCGCTGTCGAGCCTGGGCGTGGGGCTGCTGACGTTCATCATCTCGATTTCGATCTTCTTCATCGTCATCCCGGTACTGGGCGCGGTGCTGATTCTGTTGATGCTGGTGTTGGGGCTGGGCGATCTGGCGCTGCTCGCCGGGGCGATCATCCTCGTGCTCGACCTCGGCGGCGCGGGCGCGTTCTACTTCATCGCCATTTTCGTCTCGCGAGTGATCGTGTGCATCGCCATCGGTCGGTTCATCGTGCGCCTGCTGTTCGGCGAGCGCCCCGAACGCTACATGACCTACGTCAGCCTGCTGATCGGCGCCACGCTGCTGGCGCTGGTCACGTCGCTCCCGTATATCGGCTTTCTGGTCAACGCGCTGGCGGCGTTCTTCGGACTGGGCGCGATCCTGATGCTGGTTCAGCGCGAAATCGACATGGCGCGCGAGGCAGAGATCATCCCGGAGCCGATGCACCCCGAAGAAGCGCGGCAGCTTCCGCCGCCGGTGATCGACGATACGCCGCACGCGCCGGGCATGGAAAATCTGCCCGACGGGTTCAAGTGGTGGCAGTAATCGCCGGACTCGTTCCACTCGCATAAAAGGACACATTCACGATGGCAGCGGTATCTCGAACCCGTCTAGCGACTCGACTGCGCGACGAGCAGGATCGTTTTGAGCGCGAACACCCCCGCTCGCGGGCACTGTTCGAACGCGCGCAGAAAAGTCTTCTCGGCGGCGTGCCCATGAACTGGATGGTGCGCTGGGCGGGCGCGTTTCCGCTGTTCGTGGCGGACGGCAGCGGCGCGCACTTCACCGACGTGGACGGGCATGACTACCTCGACCTGTGCCTGGGCGACACCGGCGCGATGACCGGGCACGCCCCCGCCGCCAGCGTCGAGGCGCTGACCGACCGGGCGAGGCGCGGCATTACCTTCATGCTGCCGACCGAAGACGCGATTGTTGTGGGCGAGGAACTGACGCGGCGCTTCGGCTTGCCCTACTGGCAGACGACGCTGACCGCCACCGACGCCAACCGCTTCGCGCTGCGGCTGGCGCGCCAGATCACCGGGCGGCGGCGGATTCTGGTGTTCAACTGGTGCTATCACGGCACGGTGGATGAGACGTTCGTCACCCTCGACGCCGACGGGAACGCCGTCCCGCGCCGGGGCAACATCGGCGCGCCGATCCACCCTGCCGAGACAACGACCGTGATCGAGTTCAACGACATTCCGGCGTTGGAAGCGGCGCTCAGCACGGATGAGATCGCATGTGTGCTGGCGGAACCGGTCATGACCAACATCGGCATCGTCCACCCGCAGCCGGGCTTTCACGACGCACTGCGCGAAATCACCCGGCGCACCGGTACGCTGCTGATCATCGACGAGACGCACACCATCTGCGCCGGGGTCGGCGGATATACGCGCGAATATGGCTTGCAGCCGGACATCCTGACGCTCGGCAAGCCGATTGCGGGCGGCGTCCCGGCGGCGGTCTACGGGCTGTCGGCAGAAGCGGCGGCGCGGGTGCAGAGCCGGCTTAATCGGGACGAAGCCGACACGGGCGGCATTGGCGGGACGCTGGCGGGCAATGCGCTGTCGATGGCAGCCATGCGCGCCACGCTCGAAAACGTGCTGGTGCAGGCGGCGTATGACCGCACCATTCCGCTGGCGCGCCGCTTCACCGACGGCGTGCAGGCGGTGATCGACGAATACGCGCTGCCCTGGCACGTCACGCGGCTGGGCTGCCGGGCGGAGTACTGGTTCTGCGAGACCCAGCCGCGCAGCGGAAGCGAAGCGGCAGCCGCCATCGACAGTCAGTTGGATCAGTATATGCATCTGGCGGCGCTGAACCGGGGGATTCTACTGACACCGTTTCACAACATGGCGCTCATTGCCCCGGCAGCCACCGAAGCCGACATCGACACGCACACGCAGGTGTTCCGGGAATGTGTCGCCGCGCTGGTCGAGTAGCCGTTTACAGGTCGTCGAGGTCGCCGCTGCGCAGGGCGGATTCGAACGCCCGCCCGATCATCAGGATATATTCGATCCAGCTTGCCAGCGCCTCTTCATCGACGTGCTTGAGTACCTCGTCCAGCAGGTCGCCGGGGGCGTCGCCCATGATCTCGGTCGAGAGGCACGCCATCGCCTGCAGTACCGCGCCGCGCGAAGCCGGCGGCTCGTGGTGCATCAAATCCTGATACCAGCGTTCGACAATCGGATGCACCTGTTCGCACGCCGACCCTTCGCCGAGTTCGCGGTTCGCCAAATCCTGAAATTCGTCCAGCCAGTCGGGTTCGTTAGGGGTCTGATCGCTCATCGGGGGGTGTTTTACTCCTGCCAGACGATCCGCGCTCGCTTCCCAGGCGCGCACAGCGGGCTACCAGCCGGGGTGAGGAAACGAATCGCTTACAGTTCGTCGTCACAATGCACACTATGCTGAACAGTGTAGCCAGTTCCGGGCGCAAACTCAAGCATATTCGCCCGGTGGCGTGTATAACCATACAGGGCGTCCCATTCGCGGGCTGGTCACGCCTGTCGGTTACGCCTGTTCGGAATTGACTTTCGCCGACCGCGCATTTACCCTTTCGACTATGGCACGACGTTGGATCATCCTCGGCATCGGTATTCTGGTCAGCATCGTTTTTCTGGTGATCGGCTTTCGTGACGCCGATCTCGCCCACGTATGGGAGACGATCCAGCAGGCGCACGTGATCTGGCTCGTGCCGGGCGTCGCCATCTATTTTCTGGCGGTGTGGGGGCGCACCTGGCGCTGGCATTACCTGCTCCGCCCCATCAAGCCGATCCCGCTTAAGACGCTGTTCCCAATCGTCGTCATCGGCTACATGGGCAACAACGTTTACCCCTTCCGCGCCGGAGAAGTCATTCGCGCCTACGTGCTCAAGCGCAACGAGGACGTGAAGATCAGCGCCAGCCTCGCCACCATCATCGTCGAGCGCCTGTTCGACGGGCTGGTGATGCTGATGTTCGTGTTCGTCGCCCTGCCCTTCGCCAACATCGAGCAGGACTGGCTGCGCACGATCATCATTCTGGGCACGCTGGTATTCTTCGGCGCGCTGGTCGTGTTCTTCGTGCTGGCGACCCAGCCCGAACGCGCCCGCCGCCTGCTGAAAGCCCTCCTCGACCGCTTCATGATCGCGCGTCTGCGCGAGCCGATTTACCACATGGCGGATCACTTTCTGTACGGGCTGGAAAGCCTGCGCAGCCCGCGCGACCTGCTCATGACGCTGGTGTCGTCCGCCTTCATCTGGCTGACCGAGACGACCAAGTACTGGTTCGTCATGCACGCCTTCGATTTTCAGGTGAGCTTCTTCGTGCTGATGCTGATGACCGCCGTCGTCAACCTGGCGACGACGCTGCCCGGCGCGCCCGGCTACGTCGGCACGTTCGACGGACCCGGCATCAAGGTTCTGGAAGCGTTCGGCGTCAAAACTGCGATGGCAGCCGGCTATACGCTGGTGCTGCACGCCGCGCTGTGGCTGCCCATCACGCTGCTGGGCTTCTTCTACCTGGCGCGCGAGGGGCTGTCGTGGCGCTCGTTCGCCGAAGCGACTCAAGCCGTCGAGCAGGCGGAAGCGCAGGAAACGCCACCCGACGCCATCCCCAGCGAGGTTAAATCCCCATGAAGATCGGCATCATTGGCGCGGGCGCAACCGGTATGGCGGCGGCGTGGGACTTGATCCGCGCCGGGCATGAGGTCACACTCTACGAGGCGGAAGCGCGCGTCGGCGGGCTGGCGGGCGGCTTCAGGGACGACAACTGGGACTGGTGGTTGGAAAAGTTCTACCACCACTGGTTCGAGACCGATTCGCACATCCTGAAGCTGGCGGAAGAAATGGGCGTGCGCGATAAAATCATCTTCCCGCGCCCTAAAACCAGCTACTGGATCAACGGCAAAATACTCCGCTCCGAGATCAGCCCGATTTCGGCGCTGATGCTGCCGCTGCCGCTGGCGTCCAAGCCGCGCTTTCTGATGGCGGGCGCGTTCCTCAAGCTGACGCCGTTCTGGCAGGCGCTCGAAGGTATCACGGCGGACGAGTGGTTCACGCGCTACATGGGCACAGCGGGCTACGAGAAATTTTTCAAGCCGCTGCTGATCGGCAAGTTTGGCGAAGACTACGACCGCGTCAACATGGCGTGGATGTGGGCGCGCGTTCATGCCCGCAGCCTCAAGCTCGGCATTTTCGAGGGCGGCTTTCAGGCATTTCTGGATACGCTGGCGGCGGCGCTGACCGAACGCGGCGCGGTCATCCGCCTGAACACGCCGGTCGAGCGCATCGGCTTCGACGACGGCACGGCGACGCTGCGCGTGAACGGCGAAACGCTCACATTCGACCGCATCCTCAGCACCACCTCGCCCAAGCTGATGCTCAAGCTCGCGCCGCAGTTGGGCAACACCCATTACGGCGACAGTATCGCCGACCTGCGCAGCATTGGCGGGCTGTGCGTGGTCGTCGCGCTCAGGCATCAACTGCTGACCGACGGCACGTACTGGCTCAACCTGCCCGCCACCAGCCCAGACAAGAATAAAAGTCGCTTCCCGTTCCTGGCGCTGGTCGAGCACACCAACTGGATGGATAAAGCGCACTACGGCGGCGATTACATCGTCTACTGTGGCGATTACGTCTCCGCCAACCACGAGTATTTCCGCATGACCGAAGACGCGCTCGCCGAGCGCTTCACGTCGGTATTGCCCAGCTTCAACCGCGACTTCAAGCCCGACTGGATTCGCAAGACGTGGGTGTTCCGCGCGCCCTACGCCCAGCCGGTTCCGTACCTGAACCAGAGCCAGCACATCCCGGCGCTGGAAACGCCGCTGCCGGGCGTCTACTGGGCGAGCATGAGCCAGGTATACCCCTGGGATCGCGGGACGAACTTCTCGGTCGAAATGGGGCGGCGCGTCGCCGCGATGATGACCGGATAGAAACTTATCAACCACAGAGATCGCAGAGCGAAAATGAATAAGAGATTCTCTGTGTCCTCGGCGGTCTCTGTGGTTCAACCATAGTTTTTTCGATTGGAACGCCAATGATCGTTGAGCGAGCTACCGAGGATGACCTCGTCGGCGTGATTGGCGTCGATGCGGCACACGGCTCGCAAGCGAGCATGGGCGCGCCACGCGCCGAATACCTGACCGAAGCGATCCGCAAGCGCCAGTGTTATATCGCTCGTGAGGGTTGGGACGTGCTCGGCTTCGCCGTGCTGACGCGCGAATTCTTCGGGCAGTATTTCGTCGATCTGCTGGTCGTCCATCCCGATCATCGTCGTAAGGGCATCGCGCGCGCGCTCATGCAGCACATCGAGCGCATCGTGCCGGAGGAGAAGCTGTTCACCTCGACCAACCAGTCGAACGCGCCGATGCAAGCGCTGTGTGAAAAGCTTGGCTTCGTAAGAAGCGGCTGGATCGAGAATCTGGACGAGGGCGACCCGGAGATCGTCTATTTCAAGCGCTTCACCCGCGAGACGTGATCAGGACACACGCCTCGGGGTGTAGGGGCGAGGCATGAAGCCATTTCAGAATGGGATTCTCTGCACCAGCGTAGCAGTGTAGGGGCGCACCTATGTGTGCGCCCGATAGGTGCGCAGAATATCGTGGTTACGGTGTTTATTACAAACCTCGCCCCTGTCCCCCTCTCCACAGTATGGCGAAGGCGTACACCACGGGTCACAACACGCTTTTAAGTCCCCCCTCTGAATTCGGAGAGAGGATTTAGGGGTGAGGTAAGGTTAGAAAATAGTTTCTATCTTATTCGACTGACCTACTGGCATGTCTCGCCCTGCCCGCATGATTATCGAGGAAATGGTTGAAGAAAGGTTGCTGAATGAAATTCGCACTCATACAGGTCTGCGTAGACGACCGCTTGAATCACGAACTGCTCCGTACACAAATTCGCAATAAGCTCAACGAACTGTCTATCCCTAACGATCACATCTTCATCGTCAACGAGCTGGGCGGCAACTTCGGCGAAAACTATCGCAACACTACTACCATGATCACGCAAACCGGCAGCCAAATTCTCCTGGCTGCCGTCCTGCACCACGACGACTGCCGCGCGGCGCAGGCGGGCTACCGCCGACCGCTCGACATGACCGTCTCCCAGATGGCGACCTATCTCGCCCAGGCGCACATCGACTGCGTGCTGCTTTCCGGGCAAATTCAGACCGCCAGCAACCTCATCACCTGGGAAACCGAACAGCGCATCCCACCCGGCACAGCCGAGTAACCAATATCACGACTCGCACCGGATTCCCGGCGGATAATCGACATTCTCGAACTGCCAGGGTGATGCTACACTAGCGATATGTTCTAAGACATCGCCCGGTGTGGGTTGTATAAACACCGGGTAGAGCAGCACTACGAGGAAATGAGCGCATGAAAATCATTGTTGCAGGAACCGGTTTTGTCGGGCTGACGCACGCCGCGACGACCGCCGAGTATGGGCACGAAGTCTACGCCTATGACATCGATCAGGAGCGCATCGCCGCGTATCAATCCGGCGATCCCGATCGCATTGGGCACTACGTCAACGAGCCGGGACTCGCCAGCGTCATCGAGGAGACCAGCAATCGCTATTTGTTCTTCACCACCGACCTGGAATCGATCATCGAAGGCACCGACGCGATCTTCCTGTGCCTGCCTACCCCGCCGAACCCGAACGGGTCGTCCGACCTGAGCTACTACTTCGACGCGCTGCATCACATCGCCGGGCTGCTGGCAAAGCGCCAGGATCAGCGCCGCGTGGTGCTGATCAACAAAAGCACCGTGCCGATTGGAACCGGGCGCAAGCTGGAAGCCATCCTGCGCGAGCATAACGTGCCGAACGCCGGCATCGCCTCCAACCCGGAATTTTTGCCGGAAGGCGACGCCGTTGAAAAATCGCGCAAGCCTGACCGCGTGGTCGTCGGCGCGGACACGCCCGAAGACCTCGCCATCCTGCGCCGGATTTATTCGCAGTTTGTGAATCACGTGCGCATCCGCTACATCGAAACCACGCCGGAGACCGCCGAAGCGATCAAGTACGTCGCCAATACGCTGCTGCTGACCTACATTTCGTTCTGGAACGGCGTCGGCGCGCGGCTGGGCGAAACCT
>JADLHH010000504.1 GCA_020848855.1 Anaerolineae bacterium
CATGTAATCCCGGATGTAGGCGTAGAAGTCGCGCCCCATCGGGTAGATGCCGGTACGGAGCGGGATGCGCTGCCCCGGCAGCTGCGAGACGAATCCGGCGGTGTTCAGCCGCAGCGACGGGTACTGGCTCGCCCAGGTCGAGGCGATCACACTGGCGCGGTCGACCACCCGGTAGGCGATGCCCGCCTGCTCCAGATAGTACGCGCTGCTGATCCCGGCAGGTCCCGCGCCGACGACGAAAACCGCCTCATCCATCCGAATCCGGGCTTTCGGTGGGCTGCGGCTCGGCGGCGACCGCCGTCGCGGTCATCGCCACCAGCGGACGATACACCGTCGGCACAGCGAGCAGCGTCGGGATGTAATTGGCGGCTTCCTCGGTTGTCTTGGGCAAAAACTGCGCGTAGATTTCCAGCTCCGGCGCGGCGATCACGTCGCGGGTCATCGAGAACATCGTCTCCTCGCCATTGAACTCCTCGACCGGCGCCTGAATGCCCAGCACGCCGACGCCGTACAACCCGGCGACGAACATCACCAGCGCGGCGATGCCAACGACGATCCCGGCGGTGCGGTTGGAGCGCCTGATCGACGGCGTCAGCACGCGCACCGGCAGCGGCGCATCCCCCGACAGCGCCCGATCGACCTGCTGACGCAGCACGGCGAAGTCGTAGCCGTCCGCAAAACTGACCACGTCGAGATGATCGATCAGCTTGGGCAGCCTGACCGGCTGCGTCATGACCGGGATGACGTGCAGGTTGAGATCGAGCGCGGTGACCAGCTTCGCCTGCAGCGCGTCATCGTTCAGCGCCGCCGGGGACAGCGCGATCACGATCAAATCGCCGCGCGCTGGCGCGCCCTCGCCCACTTCATAGCCCGCCGCCCGCAAATCCGTCGCGATCCGCTCTGCCAGCGCCCGGTCATCCGCTGTGTAAATCATCCTGAGCATTGAATTTCGTCTCCTGTGAGGCGCGGAATGCGCCACAAAACGTGTTTACCCGTAGGGGCGCACGGCTGTGCGCCTCTACAAAACTTCGTAAATCAACCGGAAATAGAAATCGTCTCCAGCGACCGCAGATAATTCACCACGTCCCACCACTGTGACTCGCCAGCGTCGCCGCTGCAAGGCGGCAGAGTCCACCAGCCGTCGCGCGTCACGGCGGCGTACAGGTCTTCGTCGCGCAGGCGCGGCAGCCGTTTGACCAGTTCGTCCGCGTCCGGCGCGCCCTGCCACGCGGCGCACGCCGACTCGTAAAGCGCCTGCCCGCGCGCCAGCGACTCGCTCGTCGGCAGGCTGGTATTGACGACCGCCGGGATCGGATTGCCGATAAGCTGGGCTTCCTCACCCGCCTGCGCCGACAGCCACACACCCACCACCACGATCACGACCGTCACCGCCGTCGAGCCGACCGCCACCGTCAGCGCCGCCGGGCTGAGGTCGAGCGCGTGATAGAAGCGGCGCAGCAGCGGCGACGCCGCGTACACCAGCGCCCCGACCACCCCCAGCAGCGCCAGAGCATTGAGCAGTGTCGGATCGCGCGACTGGATCACCGAAGCGGCAGCGGAAATATCCCAGTCGAACACCGCCCGCGTCCCGTTCACTTCGACGACCGTCCACCACTCGCCGGGGCGAGCGATGTCGTCGCCGACCGACGTGTACAGCCCGCCGCCGGTGCTCTCCAGATCGTGCCACTCGCCGCGATAATCGCGCGCCGGCTCGATCATGCGAAACACCACGTTCTGGTTTTCCAGCGCCGCCCCGCCCTGTTCGACCTGCACGTCGTAGGTGTTGATGCCGGGTCCTCCGGGCGTGATCGTCGTCGTGACGGTGGTGTCGCCCACCGTCTGCGATGCGCTCGGCGGCGGCGCGGTCTCCCCGGCGATCTCCGGCTGCGGGATCGGCGTCGCGCTCAGGTAGCCGACCGACACCACCACCAGCAGCACCAGCAGCGCTTCCAGCCGTAACGTGGGAATGAAATCGCTTACGCGGGCAGCCGCCGCCGACCAGCGCTGATAGCGCGCCGGGTCGATGGCGACGTGGTGCGCTGCCCCGACCGTTATCAGCAGCGCCACCAGGATCAGCTTGAGCAGCAGCGCCCCGCCGTAGCTCGACACCACGTCGGCGGGCGCGGTGAACCAGTTGAGCGCGCTGTAAATGCCGGTGGCGATCACCACCACCAGCCCCGCCGTGGCGATGCGCGTGAAGCGCCGCAGCGCGATCAGCAGCGCCTGACGGCGCGCGTCGCCGCTGTACGGCTGAAGCGCGACCGGCACAACCAGCGCCAGCGCCGCCGCGCCGCCCGCCCAGAAGCCGACCGCCATCCCGTGCAGCCAGTCGGACAAAATCGCCAGCCAGGGCAGCAGCAGCGACCCGGCGGCGTGGCTGCCAACGCTGAACGTGCCCATCAGCAGCGCCATGCCCCAGATATTCGCCACCCAGAAAGCGCGCACTGTCTCCGGCTGGTTCTGGCGGAAGTAGAAGCTCGCCGCGAACAGCCCGCCCACCAGCACCAGCAGGATCATGCGCACGTTCCACGTGTCGCCAAAGGTGGTGCCGATGCGCACGACGTTGTATAACTGCCCGCTGATCACACGCCCCAGGTCGGCGTCGAAGAACACCATCGACTGCTGAAGCAGCGCCAGAATATTCCCGGCGAACGCGACCGCCAGCGCGACGCCGACAATCCAGTTCAGGCGGGTCATCACGCGCGGCGGCAGCAGCCCGGCGGGGTATTTGCTGCTGCCCCACGCCGGAACCAGCACCATCGCGTAGACCGAGAACGTGCCGAGCAGCAGCACCGCCGACGACAGCGCCAGCACCCGCCACACGACTTCCAGCATCAGCGTAGCTGACGCCTGACCGCTGCTCTCCCCGGCGACCGCGCCCGCCGCCTCGCCGACGAAGAATACGCGCGTCTCGACGATGACGTGCCCGTCGCTGGCAAACGCCGTGCGCAGTTCGGCGACATACGCGCCATCCGGCAGATCGGACGGCAGCCTCACCGCCAGCAGCGCCAGATTGCCGGGATCGACGCCGCCTTCGGCAACCGTACTGCCCGCTTGATCGCGCACCGTCAGCTTGCTGAACTCCGGCTCCAGGTTCTCGCTGAACCAGTACTGTAGCCGTGCCGGGGCGCGCTCCAGCACCGCCCGGTCATCCGGGATCGAGCGGACGATGTAGCCATGCGCCGACGCCGGCAGCACCGGCGTCGCCAGCGACGATAGCAGCGCCAGCGTCAGGCTAATCCAGATGAAAATGATCCGGCGCATCGGCTTTCTCGGCATGTTCAGGGCTGGCGGTTTCGGCGCGCGGCGCTTCGAAATCCGGGCGTGTATTGCGGCTTTTCACCCAGCTAATCCCCATGAAAACCAGGAAGATGGCAGCGGCGGCGAGCAGGATCAACTCGTCGTACGGACCGAGCGCGCCGTGCGCCAGGATGATTGGGATGGGCATGAGCTTTCCTCAGACTGCTTGCGCCCCTATTGTACACCCGCGCGAGCGGTTTTGCGCCTTTTTTCACGAGGCACTCAGGCAAACAAAAACGCGCCCGACAAGCGCGTTGATGACAATACGCTGCTGGAGGGATTCGAACCCCCGACCTTGCGCTTAGGACGCGCCAGCTCTATCCCCTGAGCTACAGCAGCAGACTGCCGAATATTGTAGCATAGGTGAGGTGGGGGTCAACAGCCGCCCGATGCTCGAAGCATCGGGCTACGAAACTAAGCCTGCTCAAGCAGGCTCGGCAGTCAGTCTATTCCGCACTCTGTTCAAGATATGGCTGCAAATCGTCCTGCCGATGATGATCTTTCTGGTTCTCAATATAGCTAATGACGAACGGTAGGTTTTTCGCGCCGAGCGTGAGGACACCATATTCACTTTGCCAGCGAAATCTGGTTTCGAGATCGGGGAAAGTCAAGTTTACTTCACATGACGAAGCCCCCTTGACCTGACCAACCCAGTCGCCGATAGCCAGCGTGGGACGAATCGATACCGCCACATGTATATGATCCGCTATACCGTTTACAGCCAGGATCGGACACCGAAGCTCATGCGATTTAGAGCGAATTGCATTGGAAATAACCACTTCGACCGCCGGAGAAATCAGCGGCTCACGATTCTTCGTTGCCCAGACGATATGGTAATAGCATTTCCAGAAAGGCACTTCAACCCTCGACCACCTCAACAGCATACTTCAGAGTTTACATGCTTCTATGTCAAGGTCACTTATTGCGATTTGAACGCAGCCCGCTTCAGCGGGCTTGAATTTCCCAGCCGGACGCTTCGAGCGTCCGGCGACACTCAGCACGCTACTCCCTCGCCCCCCACAGCCGCACCGTGTTGTCGCCGCTGCCGCTGGCGAGCAGGCTGCCGAATGGGTGAAAGGCGACCGTCAGCACTGGCTTGGCGTGCCCGGTCAGCGTCGCCAGCGGCGCGGCGGACGGGCTGCCCGCGTCCCACAGCCGGATCGCGTGGTCGCGCCCGCCGGAGACCAGCAGCGCGCCGTCCCTGCTGAAGGCGACGGCATCGACGCCCCGCTCGTGCGCCGGGATTGTGTGCGTGACCTGACCGGCGCTCACGTCGATCAGCCGGATCGTGCCGTCCTTGCAGGCGGCGGCGATAGTCGAGCCGTCGGGGCTGGCGACGAGATGCCGTACCCAGTCACCGAGCGTAATCACCGCCCGCTGCCGACCGACCGCGTAATCCCACAACCGAACTTCGCCATCCCAGCCGCCCGACGCCAACACCTCGCTGCCAAAAGCAAGACTGGTGATTTCGCCGGTGTGTCCAGCGAATTCTGCCGTTGCAGCCCTGTTTCGGTCATTCAGCAGCACGCGCCGATCCGCGCCGCCGGATACCAGCAGCCGACCATCCGGGCTGAAGGCGACGGCATTCACAGCGTCGGAATGGCTGCGGAACACGTCGAGCGGCTGCCCGGTGGCAGCATCCCACAGGCGTACGGTGGCATCCGAGCTGGCGCTGGCGATCATCCGGCTGTCGGGGCTGAAGGCGACGCCCTTGACCGGCGCACCATGCCCGGTCAGCGTCCGCGTGGGCGTGCCGCCGAAGCCGCCTTCCCACAGGTGAACGCCGCCGCCATGCGCAACCGCCAGCGTGCTGCCATCCGGCGACCATGCGATCTCGGTGATGAAGCCGCACGCTACCTGCGCGATGGGTGTGAGGCGGGCGGCGTTCGCGGCAGAAATAGGCAGACTCATAGCCCGTGTTAAACCTCGTCTAAGGCGGGGGTGGTATCAGTAGACTGAGGGAGTATAGCATGATGACCCAAGGTGCAGTTCTGATGCCACAGGCACCCACAACCGAATTCGCGGCGTTCAGCCGCTGTCATACGCTCGCGCTCACGACCTTCCGCCACGACGGGCTGCCAGTCGTCGCGCAGGTCGCGTTCGCCCACGACGGCGAGCGGCTGTACGTCGCCAGCCGGAGTGACGCCGCGCTCGTCCAGCGCATCCACGAAAATGCTCAGGTAGAAGTCGCGCCGTGCGACGCGGAAGACGGCAGCCACATCGAAGCGATGGCGGTCGTCCTCCCCGACGCACGGACGGCAGCGGCAAAGCGCGCGCTCGGCGCGTTCGGTCTGCGCCCTGTACTGAGCGATCTGCTGCTGAGTCTGGTCGGCGTCCGGCGAGTGTATCTGGAAATCACGCCGATGTAGGGCATAATAGCCGATCTATGCACATCGGCTTGAACGCTCACCTCCACTCCGGGACACAAGGCTATCGCAGCGCCGGGATTCACGGCTACATCGACGGCTTGCTGCGCCATCTGCCCGCCGCTGCACCGGCTGACTGGCGGCTGACGGCGTTCGTCGGTGCGAGTAACGACCTGCACGTCGAGGGCATGACCATCAGGCGCTCGCGGCTGGATACACAGTCGCCGCTGCGTCGGATCGTGTGGGAGCAGGCGGCGCAGCCATTCGCGCTGGGCGGCATCGACCTGTATCACGCGCTGGCGTTCGTCGCGCCGCTGCTGCTGACCAAGCCCTCAGTCGTGACGATCTACGACCTGAGCTTCATCCACTACCCGGAGCGCCTGCCCGCCTCTCGCCGCCTGTACCTGCGCCTGCTCACTGGGCTGACCTGCACCCGCGCCCGCCGCGTGATCGCCATCTCGCGCAGCACCGCCGACGACCTGACGCGGACGCTGAACATCCCGGCGAACAAAATCGACGTTGCCCCGCCCGGCTGTGACCCGGCGATCTTTCGCCCGCTCTCCGCCGACGAAATCGCCGCGTTTCGCTGGCAGAATAACCTGCCGGAGCGCTTCTGGCTGTTCGTCGGCACGCTGGAGCCGCGCAAGAACCTGCCGACGCTGATCGACGCCTACGCCGCGCTGCCGGATAAGCCGATGCTGGTGATCGGCGGCGGCAAGGGCTGGGATTATGAGCCGATCTTCGCGGCGGTCGAGCGTCACCGGCTGGGCGACTCGGTGCGCTTCGTCGGCTATATCCCCCCGGAAACCCTGCCGATCTGGTACAATTGCGCCGAAGCGTTTGTTTACCCGTCGGTGTTCGAGGGGTTCGGGATGCCGGTGCTGGAAGCGATGGCGTGCGGCACGCCGGTGATCGTCTCCGATGCGTCGTCGCTGCCGGAAGCGGTGGGCGACGCCGGGCTGTGCGTCCCGCCGCACGACACAGCGGCATGGTCGGCGGCGCTGCGACGGGCATGGGGCGACGCCGGGTGGCGAGACGAAGCGCGCGCGCGGGGCTTGGCGCAGGCTGCCCGCTGTACATGGGCAGAGACGGCGCGGCAGACGGTCGAGAGTTATCGCAGGGCGTTGGGCTGATGGTCGATTCGCGGAAGCGCGCGCGGGCGCGCCGGGGCTGGAAAGAAGCGCAGTGGCTGATGCCGCTGGTCGACGTGCTGCTGGTGTTCGCGTCGTTCGGGCTGGCGTATTTCGTCCGCTACGACCTGCAAATCTTCGTACCACTGCTGGAGCCGAACCGCGCTCCGTTCCAGCCGTATATCCCCTATGCCATCATTTACGCCATCTGGCTGCTGCTCATGTACCGGGGCAGCGGCTTGTACCGCATCGTCCGCGGGCGGTCGTGGTTCGACGAGCTGTCGATGATCATCAACGGCGTGACCAACGCGACGGTCGTGCTGCTGGCGATCAGCTTCGTATTTCAGCCATTGGTTTTCAGCCGCTTGATGCTCGCCTACGTCGCGGCGATCACCATCGTGCTGCTGGGAGCGGCGCGCGTCGTCCGGCGCATGATACTGGCGCACCTGCGCGAGCGCGGCGTCGGCATCCAGCGCGTGCTGGTGGTCGGCGCGGGCGACGTGGGCGGCGCTGTGCTGCGCACGATGATGGCGCGCAAGGATCAGGGCTTCGTGCCGGTCGGCTATCTCGACCAGGACCCGACGCACGCCAGCGTCGATCTGGGGCGGGTCAAGGGGCTGGGCGGCATCGACAACCTGGAGCGCGTCATCCGCGAACTGGATGTCGATCATGTGGTGATCACCCTGCCCTGGGCGCTCCACGACCGCATCGTCAAGCTGATCCAGACCTGCCAGCAGGTGGGCGTGGAAGTGAGCGTCGTGCCGGACGTGTTCCAGTTGAATTTGCGCCAGGTGCTGGTCGAAAACCTGGACGGCATCCCGCTGCTGCGGGTCAACGGCTACGTGCCGTTCAGGGCGAACGGGCGGCTGATGAAGCGCGCGCTCGACCTGGCGCTGATCATCATCGCCGTGCCGTTCGCGCTGGTGATCGGCGGGCTGGTAGCGCTGGCGATCCGGCTCGAAGGACCGGGACCGATCTTCTACACTGCGCCGCGCGTGGGCGAAAACGGCTCACAGTTCCACATGATCAAATTCCGCAGCATGATCCGCGACGCCGATAAGCTGCGCGGTGAACTGATCAAGACGCAGGAAGTCGACCCGCGCCGCCCGAAGATCAAGAACGATC
The DNA here is from genome assembly GCA_020848855.1 of Anaerolineae bacterium. The sequence goes on from JADLHH010000504.1 coordinate 7,922, forward strand.
CGCGAGTGACGCGCGTCGGGCGCTTTATCCGCTCCAGCAGCCTGGACGAGCTGCCGAACCTGGTCAACGTGCTGCGCGGGCACATGAGCATCGTTGGTCCGCGCCCGCCCACGCCGGACGAGGTCAAGCTGTACGAACCCTGGCACATGCAGCGCCTGGCGGTCAAGCCGGGCTTGACCGGATTGTGGCAGGTGAGCGGGCGCAGCGAAATTCCATTCGACGAGATGTGCCTGCTCGATATTTACTACATCGAAAACTGGTCGATCCAGTTGGACGCGCAAATTCTGATGCTGACGATCCCGCGCGTGCTGAGCCGGCACGGGGCGTATTAAGCGCGGGCGATCCGAAAGCCCCGGAAGTTGTACCAGCCGAACGGCATATCCCAGTAGCGGAAATTGCAGCGGCAGTCGGCGGTCGTGAAGTAGAACCAGCCGCCGCCGCGAATCACCCGCCCGGCGTCGCCATCCAGATCGTTGGTTTTATCCTCGTAGGTCGTCAGACACCACTCCCACACATTGCCGGACATATCGACCACGCCGAACGGGCTGTCGCCGACGCCTTCGTACTGGCGCACCGGGGTCGTGGCGTCGCTGTGGCACGGCTTGATCGAGTTATTGCAGCGGGTACAGTCCCACTCGTTCCCCCAGGGATAGGTGCGTCCGTCGTCGCCCTGCGCGGCGTACTGCCACTGGTCTTCGGTCGGCAGCGTAATCGACTCGCCGGTCGCGTCGCTGAGCCAGCGGCAGAAGGCGACCGCCTCGTACCACGACACGCCGACAACCGGGTAATCCGCGCCGTTCCACTGAGGGTCGTCCCAGAAGCGCGGCTGCCTCCACGATGCACCGGGTACGGCTTTGCCGGTGCTCCAGTCCAGCGCCAAGCCCTGCTGCCTGGCGTCCCAGCCGGCATCCGTCCACCAGCGGCGTTGGTCGTAGCTGCCCGCCTCGATGAACTTGGCGAACTGCGCGTTGGTGATCGGGTACTTGGCGATATGGTAGCCTTTGCCGGAAATCTCGACCCAGGCGAACGGGGTAGGCAGGATTGTGCCCGATAGTTGTGTCATCACAGCCTCCGGTGACTCACGTTGACCGCGTTTTATGTCATTCCGGCGCGGCGGCGTGAAATGGAAGTCGGCGACAGGCGGCTTTACGGGAGCTTGCGCCAGACGGTGGAATTCGGGTCGTATGACCAGCTCTGCGGCTGATCCGGCTGGCACGACGCCGGCATGACGGTCGCTTCGGGTTCAGCGAAGACGATCTCGACCGGATGCCCGGTCAGCAGCCGAACGAAATTGCCCAGCACCAGCCGGGTTTCGCTCTCGGCGCGGGCGAGGATGCCGCCTTCGACCGCATCGTCACGGAAGCTGGTCAGCGCCATGTAATTCGCCAGCAGCCGCGCCTCATCCCAGTCGACCGAGCAGGTCGTGAACGAGCGGTCGTACTGGCGGATGTAATCGACCCGGCAGCTTGTCAGTTCCGGCTGCGGCACGGTCAGCACGTAGGTTTCGCGGGCAGCATCGTAAGTCAGATCGCCCGCCTCGATCTTGGTCAGGTCGATGCCGGCTTCGACTGCGCCCTGCACGACGTGGTTAGCTCGGAAGCCGCACGAATTGAACGCGCCCTGATAGATGTTCACCTGCACGTCGGCTTTGGCAAGCTGCGCGCTGACGCTGACCAACTGCCCCAGCGGCTGGATGCCCTCGACAATCGTCTGCGTGCTGACGACCTGCGCCTGCGGCGGCGCGCCCACCCCCAGCAGCCCGCCCAGCCCGCCGATGATGCCGTTCACGGACGTTACACCCAGCAGCACCAGCATCACCGGGATCACCAGCACGAGCAGCAGACAGCCGAACGCTCCGGCGACACCCCACAGGCAGCCGCCGCGCGTCGGGCGCGGCGCATCGTCAGAGGGCTGCACATATGTCGGCGGCAGTTCCGGCGGCTGCGGGATGATTTGGTCAGAGGGCGGCGGATTAGTGGTCACAGGGTCAACCCGGTCAACTCGAATAGTGCTATTCTATACGTTCTGACAACACGGCGCGTTGCGCCAAGTGTCGCCATACGCATCGTAATGTTAGCGGCAAGCTAAACACAAATCAATGGAGTTAAAGGTTAAAAGTAGCTGAGCGGATCGGATGTATCTACTTTTAACTCAGGAGCTAGCGTGGACTCGTATCAGGACTGGATTGGCAGGAGCGAAGAAATCGCGGACGTGATCACGGCGTCGCCCGCGCAGCGCATGGCGGCGACGCTCAACCGCGCCGACGTGTTCACCGAGGGGACGGCGCTGCCGTTGGGCTGGCACTGGCTGTATTTTCTGCCCGCCGCGCGGCTGGATCACAGCGGGGCAGACGGGCACACCAAACGCGGCGGCTTTCTGCCCCCGGTGACGCTGCCGCGCCGGATGTGGGCAGGCGGGCGGCTGGCGTTTCACCGCCCACTGCAAATCGGCGAGCGGGCGCTGAAGAAATCGACGGTCGCCGACGTGACGACCAAGCAGGGCAAGAGCGGCGAACTGGTTTTCGTGCTGGTGCGCCACGAGATCATCGGCGATGGCGGGCTGGCGCTGCTGGAAGAACAGGATATCGTCTACCGGGGGCTTTCGAGCGCGCAGCCGGCGCCTGTAAGCGAAGCGGCGCTCGCCCCTGCCGAGCCGCAGTTTTCGCGCGCGATCACGCCCGATCCGGTGCTGCTGTTCCGCTTCTCGGCGCTGACGTTCAACTCGCACCGCATCCACTACGACCGGACGTACTGCACCGATGTCGAGGGCTATCCGGGGCTGGTGGTGCATGGCAACCTGACGGCGACGCTGCTGCTCGACACGCTGCGCGACCACGCGCCGGATCGGACGGTGACGGCGTTCTCGTTCCGGGCGGTCGCACCGCTGTACGACACCGCGCCCTTCCGCGTCGAGGGGCGCATCGACGGCAGCGAGGCGAAACTGTGGGCGCTGAACAGCGACGGCGGCTTGGCGATGACCGGGACAGCGGCGGTGGAGTAAGACCTTAACGCAAAGGCGCAAAGGGAAAAAGAAAGACGCAAAGAAAAAGTGTACATCTGTCGTACACATGTGACTTGTCAAAGCGCGTTCCGGCTTTATCCTATGAGTGTCAGCAGCCTGCTTCAGCGGGCTTGAATGCCTAGCCCGATGCTTTGAGCGTCGGGCGCGCATCACATCAGCAGACCGATCAGCACGTCATACGTCCGCCACAGCGCCCGCTTGAGCGGGTCGGGCGTCGAGCGGCTGGGCAGCACCGGCGGGAAGGTGTTCGCGCCGGGCTGGTCGAAGCTGTTGCTCCACCCCTCGCCCGTCCACAGAATATCCGCGCCGGGCACGCCGAAATCGATCAGCGACTGGTCGGGCGCATAGCCGTTGTTCTCGAACACGTTGTCGTGTATCCAGTTGTTCTCCGGCAGCGGACCGAGGTCGAACACCGTGTCGCGCGGGTAGATGATGTACAGGCTGGTCACCGCCGCGCCGACCGACTGGTTGCCCCGGAAGGTGTTGTTGAACACCTCGGTATTGTCGGCAGTCAGGATCATCAGCCCCGTGCCGGGCGGCACTTTGCTGACGATGGCGTTCGCCGCCCCGAAGTTGGCGTGATTGTTGTTCTCGATCAGGTTGTTGTAGACGCGGGTGTTGTAGCCGACCTTCGACGGGTTGTTCGGCAGCAGAAACACCAGAATCCCGCCGGAATTGTCGTAGACGTGGTTGTTGTAGACCTCGGCGTCGGTGCTGTTCTCAATCTCGATGCCGGTCACGTTGCCGTAGACCGTGTTATTGCGCACGACGATGGGTCCCCGGCTCTGCCCGACGTAGATTGCCGCGTCGGCGATGCCGGTCGCCGTGACGTTCTCGACGGTGATGTCGGTACATTCGACCGGGTAGATGCCGTAAATCCCCGCGTTCTCGACGATCAGATTGCGGTAGACGACGCGCTGCGCTCCGGTCGTCAGCACGCCGTTGCCGATGGTATCGCGGATGCCGAAGCCTTCGAGCGTGAAGTCATCGCCCGTGGTGTTGAAGCCGTCGCTCAGCGTGTTTTGCCCGTCGATCCAGGGGCGATTCTCGCCGTTCACGATGCCGCGTAGGGTGATGTTCGGCTGATCGACGTAGACTGTTTCGTGATAGATGCCCGGCTCGACCAAAACCGTATCGCCCGGCTGTGCCTGATCGACCACCGCCTGAATCGACTCGCCCGCGCGGACGGTGAGCGTCTGCGGGGCGCGCGGCACGGCAGAGTCGAATGGCGGCGCGGTCGAACGCTCGACCAGCGCGCGGGCGGGGTTGTCGGCGTGCTGGACGACCGGCAAGCCGCTCGGCACGCGGTCAGGGATGGCGATCAGGTCGGATGGCTCGTCGGTGAGCGCGTACAGGAACTGGATCAGGTCGCTGGTCTGCTGCGGGCGCAGGTCGAAGCCACGCACTTTCTCGTCAACCGTCATCCCGTCCTGCGACCCGCCGCCTTTGGCGTAGAAATCGACCACCGCGTCGAGCGTGGCGAACGCGCCGTTGTGCATGTAGGGCGCGGAAAGCGCGACGTTGCGCAAGCCGGGCACGCGGAAAGCTCGCACGCTGTCGGGCGCGTTGACCGTCTCCGACTGACCGAGATCGGGGTTCGCCGGGTCGGTATCCGGCACGCCGAGTACGTGGAAAGTGTTATGGGTGAAGGTGGGCCAGGCGTGGCACTCGAAGCAGCGGGTCTGTGCACTGCGGAACACGTCGAAGCCGCGCCGCTGCGCCGGGGTCAGCGCGTTGAAATCGCCGGCGACGTTGCGGTCGAACGGCGAATTACTGCTGATCAGCGTGCGCTCGAAGGCGGCAATCGCGGCGGCGACGTTAGCGACCGTGACGCCGTCGTCGAACGACGCGGCGAACATCTGCCGGTATTCCGGGATGGCGCGGAGCTGCTCGACCATCGAGTCCACGTCCGCGCCCATCTCGTTGGCGGCGGTCAGCGGCACGAGCATCTGATCTTCGAGCGACTTCGCCCGCCCGTCCCAGAACAGGCTGGTGGCATAGGCTGTGTTCCACAGCGACGGCGCGTTGCGGCGTAAATCCTCGCCGTGCGCCCCCGCCGCGACTGGACGCCCATCGCTGAAGCCGAGGTCGGGATGATGGCACGACGCGCACGACAGATCGTCATTGGCGGAAAGCACCGGATCGTAGAACAGCAGCCGCCCCAGCGCCGCCTGTTCGGGATCGACGGCGGAAATATCGGGGAACGGAGCCTGCAAGCCGTTGATCGAAGCCTCGGACTGGCGCGCGCCGCCGCCCTGCTCGCCCGCTGGGATGATCGGGTCTTCAGCGGCGGGCAGGAAGGCGAACGCCGTCGCCAGCCCGCACGCCAGCAGCAGCGGAATGAACAGCAGGTAGCGCCAGTACGAACGCTTCTTAGGCGGGGTTGGAGTCATATTTAAAGTATCTATTCGACACTAAAGTCCTTCGACATACACGACCTCATTCATGATGTACGGACGCAGTTCGTCTTTGATATCACCTTCAGGAACAAGATCGACTTTACGCCCGAACAAATCCTCAAGGTAGAAACGTATACTGCTGTACGTGTTATACGTCGGTCGGGCGAGCGTCACCAGAATGTCGATGTCGCTGTCAGGCGTCTGCTCGCCCCGCACGAACGAGCCGAACAGCCCCAGCTTGCGCGCCGAGTTCGTACAATTTCGCGCTGTAAGCGTTGAGCGCCGCGAGGATCGTCTCCGCCGTCAGTTCCGCCTGCTGCATGGCATATGCTCTCGTAAAACGTCGATACCGGCATTATAACGGATCACGGGCGCGGGCGGCGCAGCCAGAAGACGAGCGCGTAGACGCACATGCCGAGCGTCAGCAGCGCCAGCCCACCGACCCACAGCGCGTACAGCGGTGCGATCAACGCCTGCGCGTCCACGTAGCCAATGCTGAGGACGCGCTCCAGATACACCTGCACCAGCCCCGCGCCCGCCAGCGCCAGCCCGCCGCCGATGCTGCCCAAAACGACCAACCAGAACGGGGCTAACCCGGTCACGCGGCGGTTGTGCCCGCGCATTTCGGCAGATGCCTGATTGACCACGCCCAGGCTGATCGCCACGACTGCCAGCAGCGCCAGCCTCGGCTGCAAATCGCTCAGGCGCGTGCCCGCCGTCCACTGGCGCAGCGGCGCTTGCAGCCCACCGAGCGTGCCGACGCCCAGCACCAGCAGCAGGACGCCGAGCGCCATCCAGTGAGCAGCCAGCGTGTCGGTCGCGTTCCGGCTGGCGAAGGCGCGATAGGTATGCGACGCGAAAATCAGGTACAGCAGCGGGACGACGACCGCGCTCAGCCCGCCAAGCCAATCCGGGATGAAGCCGAGCGTCGCCAAGCCGGAGAGCGTCACCAGCGCCCCCGCCAGCGCCAGCAGCCCGGCGACAGTGTACAGGCTCATGCCCGCCCACAGCGGCGTCACGTCGCTGAAGCGGTGCATCAGCCAGAAGGCGAGCGCCACCGCCGCCAGCACGCAGCCGATGTAAATGGTCGCGCCGGAGGTCAGCGCGCCGAGCGCCGCCGCCAGCCGGTAATCGTCCGGCTGGATCAGGCTGAGCGCCGCGCCGACGGCGATCACGATCATGCCGATTGTCCAGATCAGCAGGATCGGCGCTTCGGATTGTTGTAGGGGCGCACGGCTGTGTGCCCGGTATGATCCTTGCCAGGTGCTTGTCGTCACCAGCGCGATCACGGCGATTTTAGCGACGGCGAACACCGGCGCAAGCGCGATCACCAGATTGAGCACGCCGGCGGCAACCGTCACCATCACCAGCAGCGACCACAGCCCAACGGCGCTGCGCAGCAGCGAATTTTCGGCGGCATGGGTCGGTGCGCGTAAGGCGTAGATGCCGCCGCCGAGCAGCCCGCCGAGGACGGCGAAATCGAGCAGAGCAGCGGCGAAAGCGCTCACCTGATGGTATGGCAGCGAAGTCTGGGTGAGGTCGCCCGGCAGGAGCTTCAGCCCGGCGATCAGGCTGACGAGCGTGTACCCGATCAGCAGGGCGAGCGTCCAGACGAAAAAGCGGTAGGCGGCGCGGGCGTGGGTCATGGCTATCGCTCAAGCGTCTCCAGGAAGGCGAGAATGTCGTTGATCTGCTGGTCGTCGAGAACTTCGCCGAGGTTGCGCGCCATCGCATCCGGGAAGCCGGGAACGACGAACGCGCCGGGATCGAGGATCGAGGTGCGCAGGTACTCGCTCGCGCTCATCCCCGCCACGCGCGATTCGGCGCGGGTCGCCGCGCCCGCCAGCGACGGTCCGACGATCACCACGCCGGGTTCGAGTGAGTGACAGGTGGCGCAGTTGGCGGGCGGGCGCGAGAACCAGTAATACCCCGCCTCAACCGGATCGGTCGGAATGGTCGGAGCGGCGCTGCTGGCGGAAACTGCCCCGGCGAGGCTCTCCGGCAGCCCGCCGCTGACGTTGATCGGGTTCGGCGGGAATGAGCCAGCGTTTTCATCGACTGATCTGAGGAACGCCAGCAGGTGATCGGTCTCGGCGACAGTCAAACCGAAGCGCGGCATGATGCGGATCGCGTCCGGGTGAAACGCGCCGGGGTTGACCAGAAACGCGCGCAGGTAGGCTTCGCCGCGCGCGCTGTAGATGCGTGTCAGATCGGGGGCATAGTTGCCACCTAAGCCGCTCAACGTGTGACAGCCGGCACAGTTGAACGCCCGCCACACAGCGAAGCCCTGCGCCGCGTCGTCGGAGACGGTGCGCACGTCGAACGCACCGCCTGCCAGCGGCACGACGATCACCAGCAGCAGCGCGGCGGCGAAGCAGATAGCAAAAGACAGGCGAGTTCCGGGCATGAATGCCAGCATAAAGAGTCGCTTTGCAGAAAAAGAGTATTTGAACCGCCAGGACGCCAAGATGTGCTATATGGGATTATAGGATTAATCGCGGGGGCGGCAAACGGCAATCGTGTTTACCGTGACGCCGTGCTATACTTCCGGCTGTAACCGTAGGCAAAGAGGAACGCTGAGCGATGGCATCCCCGATTGATCCCGAACTGCTGGAGATTCTCCGCTGCCCGGTCGCCGTCCACTACACCGACAAGGGCGGCGACCCCGGTCGGCTGGAACTGGTCAAGGATAGCTGGCTGGTGTGCGCCGATTCCGGCTACAAGTACCCGATCCGCAGCGGCATCCCGGTCATGCTGGTCGAAGAGGGCGAGAAATGGAAAGACACGCCGGTCGAAGACCTGCCCGTGCCCCCGCCGGAAGAATAACAACAGTGCTGAGCGATGCGTGCTGAGTGCTGAGGAAAAGCGAGCATTACGAGCAAGTCGCTGGCGGCTTAAACCGCCCGCTAGCCCGGCGCGGCGACCCAGGATCGCCCGAAACCAGCTTGGGTTGAGTCGCCCCTTCAGTGGGCGACGCTTTGCGCGAGCCGAGGGTTTAAACCCTCGGCAAAGCTGCCCCGGAACAAACGCCCCGGAAACACCCCGCCCAACCCTCAATTTCCCACAGAAACCTAATGGCGTTATACTGAACTTTAGTATCCTGCTTGGCAGAATACGAGTGAAGAACGATGGCGGATTTGACCTCTCACGAAGCACCAGCACATCAGGCAAATGCGTTGCCCGTGATGCTGCCACCGGGCAAGCTGGTCGGGCGGGACGTGGTCCTGGCGCGCGTATATTCGCAGCTCAAGGAAAACAAGGCGGTTCTGGTCTACGGCGCGTCGGGCATCGGCAAGACGACGCTCGCAGCCACCCTCGCCAGCGCCTACACCGAACTTCCCGGCGGCGTGCTGTGGCTGGATGTCAACGATACGCCGCTGCCTGAACTGCTGGCGCGAGTCGGGCGCGCGTATGGCGTCCGCGAGGTAGCGACCAGCGATAACCCGCTGAATCAGGTCAACGTCGCCATGAACGCGCTGACCGCCGCCAAGCCGATGGTGGTGATCGACGGGACGATTAACCCGCAGGCGACCGCCGAATTCGTCATGCGGTCATCGAACCGCGTGCCGATCCTGATCCTGAGCGACGCCGAGCAGCAGGGACCGTGGACAAACATCCCACTGGGCAACTTGGAGACCGACGCCGCTGCGACGATGTTCAAGCACCTCGCCCCGGAGCAGACCGAAGGCATCGATGCGCTGATGGCAGCGCTGGACAACATCCCGTTCGCGATCGCCATCGCCGCTGGTGCGATGCGCGCCAACCGGCAGACGGCGGAACAGTTCCTGGCGGCGCTGCCCAAGCGCCCCGGCATCGCGCCGCCCCTGCTGACGCTGACAGCCAGTTTCAGTTCGCTGACCAACCCGCTGCAAGGGCTGCTGCTGTTGATGGGCGCGACTTTCCGGGGCGAGGCATCGACCGAACTGATCAGCCTGATCGCCAACCAACCGGAAGATTCGATCACGCAGGCGCTCAACCTGCTGGTGCAGCAGCATCTGGTCGAGCGCTTCCAGCGCTACGGCAGACCCTACTACCGCCTGCACCCGATCACGTTCACCTTCGCCCAGACGTGGCTGCGCGGCTCGGCGCGGCTGGATGGGCTGCAAAACCGTGTGCGCGACGCGATTCTGGCGTATGCCGGGCGCTACAGCACATCGCCGGAGCGGCTGGCAGCGGAGATGGAGAATTTCCTCGCCGCCGCGCGCTGGGCTGCCGACAAGGGCGACCGCGATGTCGCCAACCGCCTGACCGCCGGGCTGATGCAGGCGAGCGAATTCGTCACCGGGCGCGGCTACGTATACGAGCTGCTGCTGCTGCGCCGTCTGGGAGCAAGCTCTACCAGCGCGTTCCCGGCGTACACTGAAACGCCGCCAACACCGGTTGCCGAGGAAGAAGAAGCCCCCGAGGTCGAGTCCGAAGTGGGCGACGAAGACGAGGAACTGGAAGACATCCTCGACGAAGCGGCAGACGAGGCGGACGACTGGGAAGACGAGGACGAGAGCGAGTTCGAACCCGAAGCCTGGGTTCCGCCGGCGCGGGCTGCGGTCACCGACCAGGACGACGAAGACGAGGACGAGGAAGAAGAAGCAAGCATCGTCGACGACGTGCTCGATTTTGAGGAAGAAGGCGAAGAAATCGAGGAGAGCGAGCCGATCTCCGAGCCGGTGATCACCGACGAGCTTGACCGCCTGCGCGCCGAACTGAACCGGGAACGCGCCGCCGGCAACCGCCGTCAGCAGGCGGAACTGCTGCGGCAGATCGGCGAGGAGCAGGTGAAGCGCGGGCAGGAAAACGAAGCGATTGCCAGCTACTCCGACGCGCTGAACGTGTACGAGGCGCTGAATGATTCCGGCGGGCTGCTGGCGACGCTGGAAACGCTGGCGAGCCTGACGACCAGGACCGACAATTCGCAGGCGGCGGTGCTGCACGCGACGCGCGGCGTCAAGCTGGCGGAAGAACTGGGCAGCGACACCCGCCACAGCAACCTGCTGGTGCTGCTCGGCGACGCCCGGCAGCAGCTTGGCGAAAGCGATGAAGCCATCGAAGCGTACACCGAAGCGCTCGACCTCGCCCGCACCGCCAACGACAAACGCAGTATCGCGCTGGTGCTGTACAAGCTGGGCTTCGCGCAGCTTGACGGCGGCGATTCCGGCACGGCGATCCAGTCGTGGGAAGAAGCGCTGACGTTGTTCCGCGAACAGGGACGACGCGACTACGAAGGCAGGACGCTCGCCGGGCTGGGGACAGCATCCGGCGAATCCGGGCACTGGAACGAGGCGATCAAGTTCTACACGTCGGCGCTGTATATCGCCCGCGAACTGGGCGACCGCGAGGAAGAAATGCTGCGCCTGAGCGACCTCGGCTACGCGGCGGTGCAGGCACACGAACTCGGTCAGGCGGTGCTGCGCTACCGACAGGCACTGCACCTCGCCTACGAGAGCAACAACCGCGAGAATATCGTCAGCACGACGGTCGACCTGGGGCGGCTGCTGGTGGAAAGTCAGCGCCATCTGGACATCACCGAGATGCTGGTACAGGCGGCGATGAAATTCGACCCGGCAGACCGCGACCTGCGGCGGTTGATGGAGCGCATCGAGGACGAGCGCCCGGTCGTGCCGGAGAACATCAAGCAGGCGCAGGTCAGCGGGACGGCGCAGGACTACGCCGCGAACGCCTATTCCCTGCTGGACAGTGCGTAAATGACACTGGTAGGGGCACGTGCAACCTTCGGTTGCCTATGAGGGTGTTGAAAACCCCTCACCCTGCTTGCGACCGCAAGCCGTCCCTCTCCCACGTAAACGGGGCGAGGGACAAAACCCGCTTCACTCCCCCTCTCTCCGCTTGCGGAGAGGGGAAGCATCCGCAGGATGTCGGGGTGAGGGGTGGGGTCAAAGCAACCTTTTTTAGATACCCTCATACAACGCCCCTGACACCTACCATTCCATCAGTTTTCACAATTTCTAGTTTACGGGTATCCAGAAGCCGAAGCGACTGCCGCTGCCCTGCTCGCTTTCGACCCACACTTCGCCGCCGTGACGCTCGATGATGGTCTTGACGAGGCTCAGCCCCAGCCCGCGCCCTTCAATGCCTTCGGAGCCAATCTGCTTGGCGCGGTAGAACGTCTCGAAGATGCGCGCCAGATGCTCCCTGGGCACGCCGATGCCGCTGTCTTCGACGTTGAAATGGATCAGGTCGTCCTGAATGAAGGCGCGCACGCAGATGCGCCCGCCGGTGGGCGTGTATTTGACGGCGTTGCTGATCAGGTTCTCGATTGCCTCGCGGATCAGCACCGGGTTGAGGGTGACAGGCGGCGTGCCGTCGAGCGCGAAGTCGATTTCCAGGCGATGTTGTTTCTGGTCTGCCGCCGGGCGGGTGTTTTCAACCGCCGTGCTGACCAACTGCAGAAAATCGACCTTCTGATGGAGTTCCAGCGGCGACTTGCGAATCTGTTCGACTCGCAGCAGGTCGTCGAGCAGCCCTTGCATCCGCTCGGTGGCGCGCTCAATCGAGTCGAGGTACTCGTGCGTCGTGGAATCGTCGGGCGTGTCCAACCGGATCAGGCTGCAATAGCCGACGATCAGCGCCAGCGGGCTGCGCAAATCGTGCGACGCCATCTTGAGCATCTCGTCCTTGAAGCGGTTCAGGTCGCGCATGGCGGTGATGTCGCGCAGGATAATCATGTGCCCCGCCATGTCGGTCGCGGGGTGCTGCCACGCCGAAATCGTCGCCAGATAATCGCGCCGCTGCCGTTCGGAACGGGTTTCGAATGACCACATCTGCCCGCCCTGTGGCGACTTTTCCAGCGCGCTGACTATACTGGTGAACATGGCGTCGGTGTGAACGTAGCTGGACAATAACTGTCCGGTCGCGCTGGAAGTCGAGCCGCCGCTGAGCAGGCGCGCCGCCGCGTCGTTGAGCAGCAGAATCCTGCCCTGTTCGTCCAGCACCAGCAGGTAGTCAGGAATCGCGTGGAGAATCGTCTCCAACTGCTGCTGCTGCTGAAGCATCTGGTTGAAGAACTGCGCGTTGCGCACGGCGACGGTCGCCTGGTTGGCGACAATCGTCATCAGGTGCAGGTGGTAGTCGTTGAAATGGTTCGGCTCGGTGTGGAGCATGGTCAGCACGGCGAGGACTTCGCCGTTGTAGAGGAACGGCACGCACAGCACCGAGCGCGCTTTGGAATTGCTGTCTGGGAAGATATACCAGCGCTCGTCCTCGCGCGTGTCGTAGACGATAGTCCCCTGTTTGTGACGGAAGACCCAGCCCGCCAGCCCTTTGTCGAGTACGCGCTGGGCGAGATGGATCGAGCGCGGCTGGTCGGCAGCGCTGTCCGAATGGTCGACCGAGAGATGCTTGACGAAAATCTGCCGCCAGTCCTCGACGTACTCCGGGCGCAGGATGAGGCTGACTTTGGTCGCGCCGACGGCGTTCGCCATGAGTTCGATGACCCGCTCCAGCACGCGATTCTGATCGAGCACCGTCAGCATCTGCGAGATTTCGGCGAGGAGTTCCAAATCTTCAAGCGAAGGGCGCTGGGTCGTGTCGGTCATGGTTCTCTGTTGACGGATTTCCTGTGTATCATCGTTCTAAGTGAAACATAGTGCCGGAATACAGACAAGTGAAGATTTTCTAACCAGCCTGAAATTCGTAAACCGTATAACACCCAAATCCGCCCGTTTCAGAGACCTCAGGCGGGGTCAAGCGACACCGGATTCGCCAGCAGCCCGGTCAGAAGGGCGATGCAGGCTTCCACGTCGCGGGTGTCGACCGTCTCGCTGTTGGTGTGGACGTAACGGCACGGAATCGAGATGCACCCGCTGGGAACGCCCGCCCGCGCAAGCTGGATGCCCGCCGCGTCGGTCGTGCCCATTGTCAGCAGCTCAAGCTGGTAGGCGATACCATCAGCCTGGGCACGGTTGACCATCCAGTCGACGACGGCAGGCGGAACGACCAGTCCGCTGTCGTGGACTTTGATCGCCGCGCCGTCACCGAGCCGAACCGCCATCTTGGGATTCTTCGCCATATCGCCGGTGCTGGTCACGTCAAGGGCGATGCCGATATCGGGGTTGATGCCGTAGGCTGCCGGGCGCGCGCCGCGCAGCCCGACTTCCTCCTGCACGGTGAAGACGAAATAGACTTCGTTGGGCGTCTGCTTGTTGAGACGGCGCATGGCTTCCAGCCCCACAACGCAGCCGATGCGGTCGTCCATCGACTTGGCGACCAGCCGCGTGCCGCGCTGCTCCAGCGGACGCCAGAACGCCGCCGGGACACCGGGTTTGAAATCGCCGTTGCCGTCGCCCGTGCCCACGTCGATGTAGAAGGCAGTTAGATCTGGGACGCTGGTGCGCCCAGTACCAAAGTAATCGTGCGCGCCGATGACGCCGACCGTGCCATCCTCGAAATAGACGCGGTTGCCCAGCAGCGTCGTGTTGATCAAGCCGCCGATGGCGCTGAAGCGCAGATAGCCGCTGTTCGGCTCGGCGAAGGTCGCCATGATGCCGATCTCGTCCATGTGGGCGGCGACCATGATTTTCGTAGCGTTAGCCCCACCCTGCCCCACCCGGCAGATCAGGTTGCCGAGCGGGTCGACGGTGATTTCGTCGGCGTAGGGTTCGGCTTCGGCGCGGATAATTTCGCGGACGCGGTGTTCGTAGCCGGACGGACCCCAGGCTTCGACGAGTTTCTTGATGAGTTCGTTCACAATGTGCGCTCCTGTTGCGTTCAATTGATTCACCACAGCGACCGCAGAGCACACAGAGAATTTTGATAAAGTATTCTCTGCGATCTCTGTGTGCTCTGTGGTTCAGATAAAGGCTTCTCGCGTGATCCGGTTGAGCGCGGCTTTGATCAGCCGCAGCGTATTATCGTAATCGTCGCGGTGCAGGTAGGCAGTCGGGCTGTGGATGTAACGGCACGGCATCGAGATCACCGCCGTTGGCACGCCGCCATTCGCCCGGTGGATCGCGCCGCCGTCTGTGCCGCCGCCCAATTCGGTCTTGAGCTGGTACGGGATGCCCTCGGCGTCCGCCGTCGCGCGCACGAAGGCGAGCAGGCGCGGATGGGTGATCATGCTCCGATCCATGACCGACAGCGCGGGTCCGCCCTGCAGGCGGCAGGTGGGGTTGATTTCGTCCGGCTCGTCGGGGTCGGCGAGCGGATTCGGGATATCGTTGGCGGTCGTGCCTTCGAGGACGAAGGCAGCGTCGGGGTTGAGCGTCTGCGCCGCGACCTGCGCGCCGCGCAAGCCGATTTCTTCCTGCACGGTGAACGCCGCCAGCACGTCAACCGGGTACGGTCCCCCCTGAAGCACGTCGATCAGCAGCGAGCAGCCGACGCGGTCGTCGAACGATTTGCCGCGCAGCATCTTGTCGCCAATTTCCATGAAGCGGCTGTCGAAAGCGATGCGGTCGCCGGGCTTGACCTTGCCCGCCGCCTCGTCCTTGCTGGTCGCGCCGATGTCGATGCGCAGGTTCGCCAGCTTGACCGCGTTCTGGTCTTTATTGAGGTGAATAGGCGTCCAGATGATGACGCCGGGCACGCTGCCGATGCGCACGCGCAGACCGGGCAGGATGCGCTCGTCAATGCCGCCGATATTGCTGAAGCGGATCAAGCCGTCGCCGTCGAAGCCGCGCACCATGAAGCCGATCTCGTCCATGTGCGCGGCGATCATCACGCGCACACGAGGATCGCCCGTGCCCTGCTGGAGCGCGGTCACGCCGCCGAGGGCGTTGATGCGGATATCGGTGGTGTGATCATGAATGGCAGGAATGACAATTTTGCGAACGGCGTCTTCACTTCCAGAGACGCCGACCGCCTCGGAGAGTTCTTTGATAAGCATATCCGACCCAACTCCGTGTGCAGAAAACGCGAGTAAGTATAGCGTAGGTTGGGGAAAACCAGTAGAAATTATTCAAATGGACTTGTGGGAAAATTTCGGGGCACAGCGCAGCAGCTAAAGGTTGCACGTGCCCCGACGATGACAATCCGGGTGGATGGTCAGGCGATGTGTTCGAGCGCGGGCTTGGGAACGGGATAGCACATGGGCTGGGCGAAGGTCAGGCGGTTGCCGTCGAGGTCGATGATGGTGAAGGCGCGGTCGCCCCACAGTTCGATATGCAGGCGCTCGACGATGCAGACTTCGCGGGCGATTAGATAGGCGTAAAAATCTTCGAGGGGGCGGGTTTCGGGCAGCAGCAGGTAAAGCTCGACGCCGCCGGTCAGCGGCGCGCCGTCGCGGCGGGCACATGCGCGGCTGAACATGATGCGTGCATCGCCGAGATAGGCTTCGGCATAGGCGGTTTTGCCGTCGAGACCGGGCAAGCCACCTTCACCCCGGAAGCCGAGCACGCGGGTGTAAAACGCCATGCTCAGGTCGATGTCAGGGACGCGCAGAATGGGTGTAATCATTCGGCTCTCCATTTGAACACTTGTTCTATATTTTAGCCGAAAATTTCGCATTTTGCGAGTCGAAAAATGAGAGGAAGGCAGGTAATTGTGACAAGTAGGGGTGAGGTATACCTCGCCCCTATAAGGGATTGGTTCAGGGGTTATTCGTCGTCGTCGGATTTGTCGCGCTTGAGGCGCTTGGTCAGCGCGCTGCCAAACATGCCGTTCATGAACAATTCGCCGCGCGACGGCTGAGCCGGCGCATCGAGGTTGTCCCAGCGTCCTTCCCGGCGATGCACCACCCATGTCACGTAGGCGTCCATCGTCTGGATGAGCATTTCTTCGAGCGCGGCGCGGTCATTTTCGGCGAGCAGCGACCGCAGACTTTGCAGCGCTTCGACCGTCGAATCGATGTTGCGCACCAGATTATCGCGGTTGTTGAGCAGCAGGTCGCGCAGGTCGTCGGGGTGATGATCGTACAGATGGTGGGTCAGCCGCCCGAACGCAGCATTGCCGACCCGCTGGGCGTCGTCCCAGCCGTTGCGGCGCTGCAGACTGTAGAACGCCGTCAGACCGAGCGCGGCGGGCAAGCCTTCGGTCGCGGCGCTCCACACATCATGCTCGACCGGGTCGCCGAAACGCGGCATCATGCCGAGCAGCGCGCCGAAGTCCGACGCCAGTTCGACGGCATCGCGGTCGCATGACGGGCTGGGCAGCAGCAGCAGCGTGCCGCCATCGAACAGGTCGGCGGCGGCATGGGCGGGGTCGTCCAAGCCATCGAACAGGTATTTGGCGTTGAGGATGGGCGTGACGCCGACCATGTACACCTCGTCTTGCAGGTGCTTTTCTGCCCACTCCTGCGACGGCAGCTTGAGCGGCGAGGTATCGAGCAGCACCGCGCCGGCGCGCAAATCCTTGCCGATCAACGAGTACGCCGCCTGCACGTCACGGTACGGCAGCGCCAGCACGACGATGTCCTTGTCGGATGCGGCGTCGATCAGGTTGCGGGCGATGTGGTCGACCGGGTTGGTGGTTTTGAGCGCCTGCGATTCCAGATTGTCGGCGGTGTAGCCGGTGATGACGAACTGCTGGCGGGCATCCTTGCGGGCGTTGTAGCGCTTGAGCGCCAGCCCAACCGACGCTCCGATGCGCCCCAGTCCGAGTATGCCTACCTTGATTGTCGCTACCATGATTCCTGATCCTAACCGTCTAATGTCGGGCAGGTGTAAGACCTGCCCCTACTACGTGGCATATGCCCTAATTATAGCGGGCGCGGCGACCCGGTTCGATTTTTGCTCAGCCGCGATCCGCTTTCGGGTAGACGCGCTCCCAGATGTTCGGGTAATCGAGGACGACGCCGGTGGCATCAACCGGCAGGTTCGCGGTGAAGCCGCTGTCGAGACTCTCATAGCGAAACGTCGCGCCGCCGTCGGTTTGTTCGAGGCAGGTATAGCGCTGCTGAACGACGCGTGGGGTCAGATGCGGGATGCGAATGTAGATCATCCTGAGCACTTCCGCCTGCCCCACCTGCCAGTTCATGCGTCGGATCGGCAGGGTGTTGGTGAACGGCGTGCCCGCGAGGTCGATGTCGAGGCAGTCGTCGAAGCCGTCGAGATGGCGCCCCTCGGCATCCTGCCAGCCGGCGGGTCCGCGCAGCA
>JADLHH010000505.1 GCA_020848855.1 Anaerolineae bacterium
ACGAAATCAGATGCGTGACGCTGAAAATCATGTGCTTGGTGTTGCTGTCCTGCATCGTCTTGCCGTTGACAGTCGTCTTGACGTTCAGGTTCTGCGGGTCGGCGATTTCGTCGCGGGTGACGATATACGGTCCGAGCGGGCAGAAGGTGTCCAGGCTCTTGCCGCGCGTCCACTGGCTGTCAACGCGAAGCTGAAGGTCGCGGGCGCTCACGTCGTTGGCGACGCAGTAACCGTAGACGTGATTCAACGCCTCGTCCTCAGGCACGTCCTTTGCCCGCTTGCCGATCACCACCGCCAGTTCGGCTTCCCAGTCCACCTGAGTCGTGATCGAGGTGCGCCAGGTGATCGGTTCGCCGCTGCCGATCACGGTGCTGGGGAACTTGGCGAAGATCAACGGGCGCTCAGGCAGGTCGTTGCCGAGTTCAGCGGCGTGTTCAGCGTAATTTCGCCCGATGGCGATGATCTTGCCGGGGATGAGCGGCGCGTTCAGGGTTGCCTCGGCGAGCAACACGCGCTCATAGGTCTTGCTGGGGCTGATGCCGCGCCGGATCAACTGGCGCATATTATCCTGCCAGGCGACGATCCGTATCGTGTCGCCGTCGATGATGCCGATACGTGTCCGTCCATTGTGGGTAAACGTTGCAAGTTTCATGAGTTGCGGCGCTCGTGAGTACTATCGATATAATGCCTGAAAGTTTGCCATGAAAACTCAAAAAAGCCTAATCCAATTGCCGTCATAAACGATGTTATAATTGATCTGCGCGGTCATCTCGGTTTGATGCCGGAATGACCGCCTGAAAAGCAGGTCAGGGATGTTCTGCAATGAACGATCCGTTTGCGGATAAGCGCGCGGAGATGGTCAAACGGCAGCTTCGCGCGCGCGGCATTCAGGACGAGCGCGTGCTCGACGCGATGCTGCGAATCCCCCGCCACGAATTCGTGCCGCCGCAAGTGCGCGACAACGCCTACCGCGACAGCGCGCTGCCTATCGAAGCCGACCAGACGATTTCGCAGCCGTACATGGTTGCGCTGATGACGCAGGTGCTGCACCTCGACGGGCACGAAACCGTCTTGGAAATTGGTGCGGGGTCAGGGTATCAGACGGCGGTGCTGTGCGAACTGGTGAAGCACGTTTACAGCGTCGAGCGGGTCACGCGGCTGGCGCGGGATGCATCCGAGCGTCTGCATCGGCTGGGTTATACCAACTTCGACATTCACGCCGGCGACGGCAGCCAGGGCTTGGCGGACATGGCGCCCTTCGACGCGATCATCGTGACTGCCGCCGCGCCGACGGTTCCCGGTCCGCTGCGCGCCCAGATGAACGCCGATGGCGGCAGGCTGGTGATCCCGGTCGGCGCGAACGAACGCCAGTTCCTCGAACTGCTCACGCGGCGCGGCGACCGCTGGCATTTCAAGCGCATCGCGGCGGTGAGCTTTGTCCCGCTCATCGGGCGTCATGGGTTTGAGCCAAACGGAACCCGCAGCTAACCCCGGCTGTTCAGCCGCTGCACATATTCGCGGATAAAGCTCCCCTCGTCGGTAGCCGCCAGCACGCCAATCACCTTAGTGATGACCAGTTCGCCGAAATGGTTGAGGACGCGGTTGATCTGGTCGCGGATGATCAGCATGAGTTCATCCCACTGGATCGTATCCGGTAGCTGTGGCTCGCGAATCGAGCGGGTACTTTCGAGGTACGCCATCACCGGCTCGATGCTCGGAAACACGAGCGTGCTCGGCAGGTCGTAGCGCACGACGGCGTAGAAGTGCCGCGACAGGATGCGCGTGCCGTTTTCGAGCGCGAAGCTCTCCTGCACCGGCGGCGGTTGCTGGCTGTACACCTGCCCCGGCGTGCTGAGCAGCAGCAGCCCACGGCGAAACAGCGCGCTGAATTCCGGCATCGACTGAATGCTGTTGGTGGCGGCGACCAGCACGCCGTCCGGCTTGAGCACGCGCTGAATTTCGAGGATCGCCCGGTCGATGTCCGGGACATGATAAAGCATGTGGTTCGCCATCACCATGTCGAACGTGCCGTCGGCGAACGGCAGCGCCTGTGCGTCACCCAGGGCGAGATCGCCCGCTGCGGGGTGCAGCCTGAGCATCCCCGGCGACTGGTCGACGGCATAATAGGTGATATCCGAGCCGCGTGCCTTTACGTGCGGGTAGTACGTTCCCATCCCCGAACCCAGGTCGAGGACGTGTTCGTCCCCGCGCCAGGGAAAGCGGGTCAGCGCCCATTCGGGAAAATCGACTTTGGGAACCGTATATTGTTCGTGTGTCTGCTGCCGGATACGCAGGAATTTGTCGCTGGCATACTGGGCACGCACGGACTTTGGGTCGCTGCTGGAAGACATTTGCATCCGTAATGAAGTAAGCGAATCTTTATGAATTATACTCTAAACGAAGCGATATGTTCCCGAATTTTGAAATTACAAGGTAAATTTTAATCTGCCGGTCCGACATCATCTCCGGGAAGGATGCCATGCTCGATTTCGCCGACATCGCACTGGCGCGTTACCGCCTCGCGCCGCAGCTCGCGCCCACGCCGCTGGAAGCCGCCGCCGATCTGGGCGCGGACGTGTGGCTGAAGCTGGAAAATGCCAACAAAACCCATTCGTTCAAGGTGCGGGGCGCGCTCAACGCGCTGCTGGCGCTGCCCGAAGCGGCGCGGGCGCGCGGCGTGGTCACGGCGTCGTCGGGCAATCACGCGCAGGGAATCGCCTATGCCGCCGGGCTGCTGGGCATCGAAGCGCGGGTGCTGATGCCGGTGTTTACGGCGAAGCGCAAGGTCGCCGGGGTGCGGCGCTACGGCGCGCAGGCGATCCTGTTCAGCGACGACTACGGCGAGACCGAGCGCGAAGCCCTGCGCATCGAGCACGACGAGGGGCTGACCTACATTTCGGCTTACACTCACCCGGACGTGATCGCCGGGCAGGGCACGATCGGGCTGGAGATCGCCGACGTGCTGCCGAATGTCGAGCGGATGATTATTCCGGTCGGCGGCGGCGGGCTGATCAGCGGGATCGCCATCGCCCTCAAAAGCCTGAAACCGTCGGTCGAAATCATCGGCGTGAACGCTGCCGTCTCGCCGGATATGTACAACTTCTTCTACAACGCCAGCGAGCCGCTGTCGCACGAATCGCTCGCCGACGCGCTGCCCGGCGAAATCGAGCCAGGGTCGATCACGTTTGATCTGACCCGCCGCTATGTCGATCAGATCGTGCGCGTCTCGGAAGGCGAGATCGCGGGGGCGATGCGCTGGATAATCGGACAGCAGGGCTGGCTGGCGGAAGGCGGCGGGTTGGTCGGCGTGGCGGCGCTGCGAAGCGGGGCGGTTGCGCCCGGCGGCGTGACGGCGGTCGTGGTCAGCGGCGGCAACGTCGACGCTGAGACGGTCGCGCAGGTGCTATCGAAATCGTAGGGGCAGGTCCCAGACCTGCCCCTACAGGTGATCTCATGCCGAAGCGTTCCACGTCTCGCTGATCGAATCGTAGTGGACGGTGATCGTCTCCTCGATCAAGTCGCCGCTGGCGCTGTTGAACTCCGAATAGCTCACCTCGCTGATCCACGCGCCCTTGATTATCCAGCGGCGGATTTCGACGCCATCGTCGACGGCGAGGATTTCGACCGTCCGCGCTGGACGCACGATGTCGTCACCCGCGTCGATGGTTTCGCGCAGCCAGCGGTTGAAGGGCAGGGTGGGGTCGCGCTGAACGATCTTGGCGAGCTTGAACGGGTCGCGGACGAGCTTGGTCAGCGACGGCTTGACTTCCAGCTTGAACGGCAGCAGTCCGCTGATCCGCGAAATGCCCTGCACGCGCTCGCCGTCGATCAGAACCTCGAATTCGTTGGCGCTCAGGCTGTCGATGTGGACAGCCAGCGCTCTGGTTTCATCTGCCATAGGATTGCTCCTCACTTGATGTCATCAGCGCTCATCAGTATACCCCAGCCCGCACGGTTGCTCATCAACCCGGTGAATTTCCGACGATTCGGTCGGGAATTTCCCCGTGACAGCAGGATGTCAATTTCAAACTGGCAGTATAATGGGGGCTTGACTGTTTGAGCCGCCCGTTAAAAAGCTGATGGTATGTATCGTTTACGCTGGTTGATTTTCGTGTTGTTCGTCGCCGCTGTCGGCTGCCGCCCGCAGCGACAGGCAGCAGTTCAAATTCCAACGCGAGCTGTCCTCCCCTCCGCCTTCCAGCTTGAAGATGCCGAGCGTGTCGCTCGCGACTTCCTGACGAACTGGGAAAATGGTGACCTCGACGCCATGTACCAACTGCTCAGCTTCGCCAGCCAGGAAGCGAACCCCTTCACCAACTTCAGCCGGGTATATGAGACGGCGAACACCACCATGACGTTCGAAAGCGTCTCGATTCAGGCGAACACCATCGTGCGCCCGCACGACGAAGTGGCGCTTTTCAACTACGATGCGACCTTCCATACCCGGCTGATTGGCGATTTCAGCGACCCGGATCGCAACCTGACGCTGACGGTCGACGACCGGGCGCAGGCGTGGCGGGTCGCCTGGACGCCGGACGACGTGTTCACCGGCATGGCGAGCGGCGCGGCGCTGCGGGTCACGTCGACCATCCCCAACCGCGCCAATATTTACGACCGCGATGGGCAGGTACTCGCCGACCAGAACGGGCGAATCGTGCGGCTCGAACTGGTGCCGCAG
>JADLHH010000506.1 GCA_020848855.1 Anaerolineae bacterium
AGCGACACACCAACCTTCACGGCGACCTTCACGCTGACGCCCACCGATACCGCAACGCCCACGCCGAGCGACACCGCGACGTTCACGGCGACACCAAGCGACACGCCCACCGCCACATTCACGCCGACCGAAACCGCGATCCCGTCGGATACGCCGATGCCGACCACTGCGCCGACGAGCACCGAGGAACCCACGCTCACGCCGACAATCGTGCCAACGCGAGGCGAGCCATTGGTATATGCCAACGCCACGTCGCTGCAGCCGGCGGAAATCTACGACACGCTGACGCTCGACAACATCGTCTCCGGCACGATTGACGACCAGCACCCCGCCGTCCTCTACGCCTTCAACAGCACAGCGGGCATGGTGGTTCACATCGGTATGCTGGCGAGTGACGGCGACCTCGATCCCTTCCTGCTGGTGCTCGACCCGAAGGGACGCGAAATCGCCCGGAACGACGACCTGGACAGCACGACCCGCGACGCGACGATTGTGCCGCTCACGCTCAGCGAAGCGGGCACGTACATCATCGTCGCCACGCGCTATATGCAGGATTACGGCGAGACGACCGGCAGCTTCAACATCGGCATCTCTGAGACCGACCCACAGGCAGATCCAATCGGCACGTTCTCGCAGCCGATCAGCTACGAGTCGCTGCTGACCGGCACGCTCGACGATACGACGACCGAGCAGACCTATACTTTCCGCGCCACCGCCGGCGATACGATCACGATCCAGATGACACGCACCAGCGGCGACCTCGACTCGCGGCTGTCACTGACCAACAATCTGGGCAGCGAAATCGTCGGGAACGACGACAGCGTGCTGGGCGTCAATTTCGATGCCGCTATCCAGAGCTACATCATCCCCAGGAGTGGTTATTACACCATCGCGGCGCGGCGCTACAGCGGCGGGTCGAATTCCGGCAATTACCGGCTGAAGCTGGCGCTCGACGGGCGAGGCGCCAGCGGCATGTACGCCATCCTCGACCCGGCAAACTCGACGACCATCAATGATGGGGGCGATCTCTACCCCAATTTCAGCGCGGGCGATGAAGTCGACAGCAACAACCAGGAACGGACGATTCAGGCGCTGCTCACGTTCCGGCTGCCGCCGAACGACGGACGGGCGATAGCAAGCGCGACGTTCTCGATGCAGCCGTGCTACGAAACCGGCGACGGCTTCGAAAATCTGGGCGCGCTGACCGTGTACCAGGACAATTACGGCAGCCTGAGCGCCTCGCGGACGATCACGCGACCGCTGCCCGGCGCGCGAGTTCTGAGCACGCAGAATTCGTGCGCGTCGCTCGACCTGACCGACCTGGTGCAGACCGCCTACGCCAACGGCGCGCCCAGCATCCAGCTTCGGCTGATCTTCCGCGACCGCGCCAACAACGGGGCGAGCGATTACGTGTCGATTACGCCCAGCCTGCGGCTCGAATTCGGCGAATAGCGGCAGAAATTTTACGTCTTTCCATTGCCATCCACGCGCAAAACGGTATATGATTGCGCGTAACGACCAGTAGAGAGGTGCGCCGATACGACAGCTTTTGGATGACAGATAGCGCATGGGCTTTTCGGGCAATCCTCGCCCTGAAAAGCTGACGAGGTGGCGGTTTCTCACTTCATCGTGAGACTAAGCGCATGGCTTTCTTCGAAGGCTTGCGCGAAAATCGAGTGATCAGCGGATGCCGCCGGGGTGTGCCCACCATCCCCTCTGTCTCCTCCGTACAATGAAAACGAGCCGCGAAAACGCCGGGTGACCGACCGACAAGCGGCAAGTGAGTGCGCGCGAATTCGCGCCCATAGCGGCGCGGGTTCACTCTCGCCATTGACAAACGGAGGAACCCTCATGTGCGGCATTGTTGGCTATGTTGGCAGCCGGGACGCGACCCCTTTAATTCTGAATGGCTTGGGTCGGCTGGAGTATCGCGGCTACGACTCGGCAGGGATCGCGGTCGAGCAGGACGGCAGGATCGCGCTGCGGCGCGACGTGGGCAAGCTGGCGAACCTGCGCGCCCGGCTGGACGGCGACCCGATCAGCGGGCAGATCGGCATCGGGCATACGCGCTGGGCGACGCATGGCGCGCCCGCCGAGCACAACGCTCATCCTCACATCAGCATGAACGGCGATTTCGTCGTCGTCCATAACGGCATCGTCGAAAATTACCTGGAACTGCGCGAGGAACTGACGGCGGAAGGCGTCGAGTTCAAGTCCGACACCGACACCGAGGTGATCGTGCAGTTGGTCGCGCGCTTCGCGGACGACGGGGCGCACGGCGACGTGACCGAAGCCACGCGCATGGCGGTCGGCTACCTGAAGGGCGCGCACGCCATCGTCGTGCTGAGCAACCGCCAGCCGGATCGGTTGGTGGCGGTGCGCATCGGCAACGCGGGCGGCGTGGCAGTCGGGCTGGGCAGCGACGAGAATTTCATCGCCTCGGACATCCCGGCGATCCTCGACCAGACGCGGCGCATGATCTTCCTCGAAAGCCGGCAGATGGCGACGGTCATGGCGAGCGGCGTGCGCGTGCAGGCGCTCGACGGCTCGGCAGTTGAGCCGGACATCCACGATATCGCCTGGGACCCGGTCAGCGCGGCGAAGGGCGAATACCAGCACTTCATGCAGAAGGAGATTTTCGAGCAGGCGCGCAGCCTGACCGATACCATTCGCGGGCGCGTCGACTTCGAGCGCGAGGAAGTCGTGCTGCCCGACCTGAACCTGACGCCCGAACAGGCGCGGGCGCTGACGCGGCTGGTCACGGTCGCCTGCGGGACGAGCTACTACAGCGGGCTGGTCGGCAAATTCTACGTCGAGCAGTTGGCGCGGTTGAATGTCGAGGTGGATTACGGCAGCGAATACCGCTACCGCGACCCGATTATCGACGACAAGACTGCCGTGCTCGCCATCACGCAGAGCGGCGAAACGGTCGATACGCTGGCGGCGATGGAAGAAGCCCGCGAGAAGCGCGCGACGCTGTGGAGCATCGTCAACGCCGTCGGCAGCCAGGCGATGCGCCTCGCCGACGGACACATCACTATGAACGCCGGACCGGAAATCGGCGTGGCGTCAACCAAAGCCTTCACCGCCAGCATTGCCGACCAGTACCTGCTGGCGCTGTATCTGGGGCAGCTACGCGGCACGCTGAGCGAAGGCGAGCGCCGCCAGCACGTCCACGATCTCGCCCGCCTACCCGATCTGGTCGGTCAGGTGCTCGACCAGCACGCGGCGGTCGAACAACTGGCGAGCGAAGTCTATCACTATACGAACTTCCTGTACCTGGGGCGCGGCATCAACTACCCGATTGCGCTCGAAGGCGCGCTCAAGCTGAAGGAGATCAGCTACATCCACGCCGAGGGCTACCCGGCGGGCGAGATGAAGCACGGACCGATCGCGCTGATTGACGAAACGATGCCGGTGCTGGCAATCGCGCTCAAGGACGCGATCTATGACAAGATGATCAGCCAGATTGAGCAGGCGAAGGCGCGCAACGCCATCGTGATCGCCATCGCCACCGAAGGCGACCGGCTGATCGCGTCGAAGGCGGACAAGGTGATCACTATCCCCGACGCGCCGCCGCTGCTGACGCCGATTCTAGCGGTGATCCCGCTGCAACTGCTGGCATACTACGTCGCAACGCTGCGCGGCGCGGACGTTGACCAGCCGCGCAATCTCGCCAAAAGCGTGACGGTAGAGTGAGAACAGATCAACCACAGAGATCGCAGAGGACACAGAGAAAAATAAATCTCTGCGGTCTTTGTGGTCTCTGTGGTTGATATCTGGAACGCACGAGCGTCAGGGCGCAGCGCGCCACGCCCCTACATTGCGCGAAACGGTTATTCCGCCCGATAATCCAATCAAACGCAGCGCCCAAAAGGATTATCGAAGATGACCACGCTATCCCGCCTCATCCTGATTTTTGCGATTGCCTTCGCCGTCCTGCTGATCGCGCCGCCGTTCCTGAGCCAGCAGTTCAGCCCCTACCCGCTCATGAAAACCGGCGATGTGTTCGACATCCTGACGCCCGTCATCCTGATCCCGCTGTACTGGCTGCTGTTTCAGCGCGGGAAAGCGCCGACCCTCATCGAGATCGTCGCGTTTCTGGCGTTCACGGCGCTGTGGGTCGAGGGTCAGGGGATGCACCTGGGCGCGAACTCGATCAAGCACCTGATGGACGACCTGCACGGAACCGACGTGTACACTCTGACGGATTTCTACGATGAGGTGCTGGGGCATTATCTGTGGCACATCGGAGTCGCGGCGCTGGCGCTGCTGCTCATCTGGCGGCAGATTCGAAATCCGCTGGAACAGGCGCTCGTCGCGCTGTGGGCGGAAATCGCGGCGGCGGTGATTTACGGCTTCGTCTTCACCCTCATCACCATCGAAGCCGGAACCGTGCCGCTGGGACTCCCGGTGGCGGTCGTCGTCACGGCTATCGGCGCGCTGCGCCTGCGCGACCTGCGCCGCCAGCCGGTGACGCTGTTCTTCTTCGCGGCGCACGCGCTGGCGCTCGCCCTGTTCGCCTACTGGTTCGTGCGCTGGGGCGGCTTTC
>JADLHH010000507.1 GCA_020848855.1 Anaerolineae bacterium
CGTTTGCCTGCTGAGACAGTCCGCCAGTATGGGCGTTTAGCGCCCGATCTCGCGGTCGAAGTCGTGTCACCCAACGACAGAGCCGCCGAAATCCACGCGAAGGTCAACAAATATCTGCACTACGGCACGCGCATGGTCTGCGTCGTCTACCCGGCGACCCGTACAGTCGTCGTTCATACCGCGTCGGGCGCGCAGACTCTCGCCGAAGCCGACACCTTCGACGGCGGCGACGTGCTGCCGGGCTTCCTGCTGCCGCTCCGCGACCTTTTCGCCTGACATCCATCATGCAGGGACATGCGATGACCAACACCCCGTTCCCGGTCGATCACGACCTCGTCCGCCGCAGCATTCAGCTTTCCGCCGACGCGGTCGCACATGGCAACGAGCCGTTCGGCGCGCTGCTGGCGAAAAACGGCAAAATTCTGCTCGAAATCGAAAACACGATCTACACCGGGCACGACGTGACCAACCACGCCGAGACCAATCTCGTGCGCGAGGCGGTGAAGCACTACGACGAGGCGTTTCTGTCCGGCTGCGTGCTGTACACCAGCACCGAGCCGTGCCCGATGTGCGCCGGAGCGATCTACTGGTCGGGCGTCGGCGCGGTGGTCTACGCCTGCTCCGCCGAACGGCTGGCGCAGTATTCCGGCGTGAGTATGCACATCGACTGCGAGATGATCCTCGGCAGCGGCACGCACGAAATCCGCGTGCAGGGTCCCGTGCTGGAAGACGAAGCCGCGCAGGTACACGCCGCCTACTGGCAGCGGAAGTCCTGATCAACGCTTGTCCACTTACTGTATCGACGTGGGGCTTTCACCCAGAAACAGGGCTGTCAGAAAGCTGACAATCAGCTTGACAATCAGGTCAGGTGAACCGGTGCTGGCAACCTGCGAGATTAAGCTGACGTTCGTTAGCAGCGCCCGGACGATGCCAATCAAACCAATAAATGTGATCAACTGATAGCGCCGGGCGAAGCGAACGATTGGAAGCAGCCGGTTCGATACCAGCAGTGTAAGCCCGGCTAACGCATAGATGATAGTCGCGTTGATGTCGAGAAACGAAGACGCCACGCCATAGAAAATCGTGCCGATCAGCGCCGCCACGGCGACCGCCGTCGCCAGATTCGTCAGCACTTTCGAGAGCCGCAGTAAAAATTCCTCGATACCGTTCCGGGGTTCGTCCGATTCCGTATCGTCGATCCATGCAAAAAAGCGGTTTGTTTCGCTGTCCATGACACGTCCCCCTGAAAGAAACACGCGGCTCATGCCAGCATAGTATAGATAACTTATAAAAATCAGGCATTTGGAAGATTACAGCGGTTCGGGGATGCCGTTCGCCGACAGACAATCGTTCGCCTGTTCGCGCGCTTCGGGCGAATTCGTGCTAGCAGGCGAAATGCAGGTAGCGGCAGCTTCGCGGTATTGATCCAGCACCAGTTCCGTCCAGCTCATGCACGGCTCTTCGCCGCCGTAGCCGGTCGTCACCATACAGTATTGAAGGATTGAGGCGTAGAGCGCTTCGTCCACTGCCCCCTGCGTCGCCGTATCTTCGGTGCGGTTCTGCATCCGCGAAAGCAGCGTCGGCGTCAGCAGCAGGATCACGATCAGCACGGCGATGCCGATCACTACCCCCACCGCGACCAGCACCGGCAGCGGTACGCCGAATCCGCCCTTGCGCGGGCGGCGGGCAGCATTCAACTGCGCCAGCCACTGGCGCGCGGTCGGGTCGTCGAGCGTTTCCAGAATTTGTCGGGCTTCGGCGGTGCGCCCGCGCTCGATCAGGGCGTGAGCGCGGCGCAGTTCTTCCTGAGACATGAACCGTTTCTCCAGCGCAGTCGACTCTCATTGTAGAGCGACTTCCGCCCCCGGTTCGTTGAAATCGCGCCGGTCGTGCCCAACAAAATGGGCGTCCGTGTGGACGCCCCTTCCCGGCTTAGCTCTGAAGCCAGTACGGCTCTTCCTCGTAGAATTTGTACACGTCGTGATACCACTGCCCGTTCGGTGTTTCGGGCCAGTTGTTCTTGTCGAAGCCCGGCGCGCGTTCGAGCAGTTCCTTGTTGGCATCCAGGATGAACACCTTGCGCTCGGTGTCGACTTCGAGCGCCGACCAGGGCACGGCGAACAGCTTGTCGCCAATGCCGAGGATGCCGCCGAACGACAGCACCACGTAGGCGACGTACCCCGTCCTGATGTCGATCATGATCTCCTCGACCTTACCGATGTCCTCATCCTGCAGGTTGAGAACCCGGTCACCTGTGAGTGTGCTCGAAGACAGCGCCAGCGGCTGTGTATTTTGCAGAGTCATCATTCGATCCTTTCATGCTCGGTTCCGTTACCGACAGGCGGATTGTAATTCGTTAAGATTAAAATTACATGATAGCCTGACGAATGTTTTTCGGAACGTTTCGGCGCGGGTAGGTGTATAGATTCGTGAGAGCGAAAGGGAAGACGATGACCCGAACCTTCGCGGTGCTGCTGTGTGCCCTGCTGCTGATTATCGGCAGCGCCCGTGCCGGAAACGTCCATGCCGCCGCGCCCGATTCATGCCCGGTGACAACGCCAACCAGCGAACTCCCGCCCGAACCCAACCCCGCCTCGTGGTCGGCGCTGTGGTATCGCAGCGATGACGACGAACTGTGGGCGGATGCGGGACGCCGCTACGCCGACGGCGTGAAAGTCCTGTGGCGCAAGCCGACCGGCTCCGTGCTGACCGTCACCGGTCACCGGCTCGACGGCGACGCCCCGCCGCTGGAAGCCGAGATTCCCGACGGCTATCCGGGCGCGTATCAGGCGAGCGGATTGATCTTTCCGACCGGCGGCTGCTGGGAAGTCGAGGCGCGCGCCGGGGACAGCACGCTCACGTTCGTCAATTACGTCTACCCGAAAGCCTTCGCGCCGCTCCAGGGACAGGTCGCCTGCGAGCAGCTCCCGGCGATGGTCGACGCCAGCACGCTGATCTTCACCGGCACGGTCGAGGGCAGCTATCCGCTGCTCGGCGGCGATTTTGCCCTGCAGACGGTGAAGGCGGATCGTGTGTGGAAAGGGGCGCTGCGGCGCGGCGAGCGCATCGACCTGCTGCGGGATATCACCTACATGACGCCGCTGGAAGACGGCGGCAGTTATCTGATCTTTGCGCGGCAGGAGCCGGGCATGTTCCTGCAGGCGCTCTGCCCGACGGCGCGTATCGACGACGACACGATCGCGCTCGATATCGAATGGGGCGCGCTGCGAACCGGGCAGTCACTGGACGAAATTATCGCAGAAATCGAAGCGGCGCTGGCAGATTCACCCGGCTGGTTAGCCCGTGCTAATCAGCCCAGCACGCAGTTCTGCATCGCGCCATTGCTGATCGCCGCGCCGTCCAGCACCACCGCTGACAGGAAGCCCCCGCCGACCAGCACGCGCCCGTCGGGCAGCGCCTGCAAAATGCGCGCCGGGGGGCTGCCGTTCTGGATGCCGCCGGCGTATATCTGCTTCTCGTTGACCCGTTCGCCGGTGCGGGCGTTGAAGATGTGCAGCGCCCCATCCACGTCGAGCGTGTACAGCAGGCAGCCGTTGTCGGTGCGCAGCAGCGGCGCGACTGCCGCCAGCGGCGCGGGGTACGTCCGACGCCAGCGCACCTGCCCGCCGGGACTGAGCGAGAGCAGCGTGTTATCCCGGTCGCCCACGAAAATGTAGACGTTGCCGAGCAGGTCGGCGGTCATGCGCGCGGTGCGCCCCGGCGCGGCGTCGATGCTGGTGACGGCGCGCGGGCGGCTGGCGACGTGGTACAGCGTGTCGCCAGCCAGCGCGAACCAGCCGCCGCCGCGAACCGGCGCGATCTGCGGCGAGCTGGCGAACGTCGTCTCGTAGGCGATCCGTCCGTCCGCCGCCACGACCCGCCAGTGAACGCCGCCGACCCGCCGCACCGCCAGTGCCACCTGATCGCCGCTGCTCTGGAAGTCGATCACGCCGACGACCGCGCCGACACCCGGCAGCGACCACAGCGCCTCGCCCTGCGGCGTGTACGCCGCCAGCGTGCCGCCCTCGCCCACGAACACCAGCGTCTCGCTGCCCAGCAGGATCACCGGCGCGTCGGGTCCGGGCATAGTCCACAGCGCGGCGTAGCGCCCACCGCTGACCGTGAATGCCTGCCCGCTGCGCGTGTGCGCCACGACCCGGTTATCCGGCAGCCCCACCAGCCCGGTGACCACGCCGTCGGCGGTCACACGCCAGCTCTGCCGCCCCTGCGCCGTATACGCGATCACGTCGTCCCCCTGAGCGATCACGCTGGTTCCGTCGTCGAGAATCACCGGCGGCAGGGTTGGCACTTCGGCGAAGCTCACCGAGCCGACGTAGCCGGGCGCGAGCCGCATACGCCACATTTCGGTGAAATCGAGCGGGTCGAACCAGCCGGAGAGTACCGGGTTATCGGTCACGTAGCCGGGACCGCCGTCGTCCGGTAAAAAGTTGCGGATTTCGTAGTGCAGGTGCGGCAGCCCGCGCGAGGGCCAGCCGACCACGCCGACCGGGTCGCCGCGTTCGACGCACGTCCCGACGCGCGGAAACTGAATCTCGTCGCTCTGTTCCATGTGCCCGTACAGGGTGTAGTAGATGCCGTCGGGGAAGGTGTGGCGGATGATGACCACGCCTTTTTCGGTGTCCCAGCCTTCGGGGTCGGCATATGTCACCAGCCCGCGCGCCGCCGCGTACACCGGCTCGCCCAGCCGGTTGAACGCCACGTCCAGCCCGGTGTGCCTGCCGCCGAAGCGCGCCCGGAACAGCCCGAAATCGTCGTAGCGGTTGGCGAGCGTCTCGCTGATGTCGAGCGGATAGTCGAGCGCGTCGACCACGCCGCACGGCGCGTCCTGCGCCACTACCGACATGGCGAGCGCCGCCACAGCCGCGCCTTGCGCCGGCGCACGCAGCAGCGCGCCGGCGGAAACAACCACCA
>JADLHH010000508.1 GCA_020848855.1 Anaerolineae bacterium
AAGAGGGTATTGTGCGTCGCCGCCTGGTCGAGCAGAAACCCGACCAGCACCGGACCGAGTGAGCCACCGAACTGTCCCATGAAGAAGAACAGCGACAAGCCGGTGATGTGTCCGCTGTGGGCGGCGTGCATCGCGCCGACCGGGTGGAACGCGCCGCTGCCGAGCGCCGCCAGAATGAGCGGGATCACCATCAGTGCGTAATTGCGAGTGACAACTGCGATCGCCAGCGCCAGCATTGTGAGCGTGACCGTCCAGGCGACGCCGCCCGCGCCGAGCCAGCGCCCGCCGCTGCGGTCGGCGAGCCAGCCGCACAGCGGTTGGCTGATGGCGCTCATCAACTGATAGCCGCTCATGGCGAAACCGATCTGGGTATTCGTCATCGAGATCAGATGACCGCTCAAAAACGCGAGGGTGACGCCGACACTGGCATTGAACACGTCGACGGTGAAATGCCCCAACGAGACCGACCAGAACAGGCGGCTGCGTGGTACGGAACTGCCCATCATGACTCCAGGAAGCAGGGCGCGCTTCTGCTAACGCTAAAGGGAAACCGCAGCCGTGTCAACTGCGGGTGGACTCATCTGCTCTCATCCCGCCGCGCCGGGCATGATGCGGCGCAGGAAGATCGCCACCCTCAGCGCGAACGCCCAGATCTAGCTGCCCATCGCCGGGCGTTTCTTCGCCGTCGTTTCGACAAAAATGAAGAACGGCAGTGAAAGCAGCGCCCCCACCCCGTAGATCAGATGAACATCCTCATGTGGTCGCCCCCCGGACGCATACATCGTCAAGCCGAGCAGGAATTCGACGCCGATGAATGCGGTGACGGCATACGCGCCGAGCCGGAACCATTTGGTCACGTCGCCGTGCCGAATTAAGCCGATGTAGATGGCGATCACCAGCATCACCAGCCCGACGACGATCCCGGCGCGGCTCAGCCAGTAGTGCAGTGTGTGCAGCAGCGGATACAACTCGGTCATGGGCGACCTGTCGACCCGGCGGCGGCGCGGCGCGGCGCAGCCTTCGCGTCATCGGGCGAATTGGCGGTCTGCAGGTAGCCCGCGAAGATCAGGATCACGCCGAACATGATGCCCAGATAGTTGAACTGCGTCAGATTCAGGCGCACCAGCGAGCCGCCGAGTGCCGGAAGCAGCCCACCCGCTGCGATCAGCCAGTTGCCAACCATACGGCTGCGCAGCACCTGCTTGCGCCGGAACAGCACCGCCGAATAGATCGCGCCGCCGACCAGCTCAATCGTGCCCCACACGTTCATCACCGGCACGAAGGCGCGCACGCCGCCCTTCTGCAGCACCTCGCCGGTGATGGCGGTCATATCGAGACCCGGATGCCAGGCTGCGCCGTTGGTCGCCGTGAGCAGCAGCGCCCAGGGGAGCGTCATCACGCAGACCAGCAGCAGCGCCATTTCGATGTTGCGGGCAATATTGCCGCGCCGCACCAGCAGGTAGACCGTCCCCTGCCCCAGCCAGGGCGCGGTCGCCAGCGCGCCGCACCAGTACCACAGCATGAACACCGGTGAACTCCACACGAAGCACAGAATCACCTGGCACAGCGAGCCGATGCAGTACAGCACCAGCCCAATTCCCCATGCGCGCAGATGCGGGCGCTGCTTGCCCTCTTTGACGGCGTGCCGCCAGCGTGTCAAAACCATCACAGCAAAAATTCCGCTGATCATCGACGTGATCAGCGACAGGATCAGCGGCAGCATGATCGACTCCATCCCGAACCTCTCGTACATTTACAGCAAGAATCTATAAAAATCTGCAAGAGTATATCAGGATGCAGGCGATACAGGGCTACCGCTTCGGCTAGCGTTTCAAAGGAGTCGAGGCGATCACCCGCGTAACGGCGTCGCGGAACGTTTGCGGGTTGAGCGGCTTGAGCAGAAATTCGTCGCCGGGGCGCAGGCGCAGCGGAAACAAGCCTTCGTGCGCCGTGAAAATGATGACTCGTGTGTCGGTAAGGTGCGGCGTAGCATAGATGAAGTCGAGCACGTCGCGCCCGGACTTTTTCGGCAGCAGCAGGTCGAGAACAACGATATGCGGCGCGCGGCGGCAGAGCATCTCAATCGCCTTCGCGCCATCGGGGGCTTCCCACACGTCGAATTCCATGCGAGTCAAAATCTCGTGGTAGACGGTGCGAGTCGGGTCGTCGTCATCCACGAGAAGAACTTCACGCGCCATTTTGCAGTGCCCTGGATTCCGCCTTACGCGTACAAAAAATCGTGGAACGTTGTAACGCTGTAATAATTCTATATTACGAAATTCACATTGTGCAAGTTTTGTTCAGGCGGCGGCAGTGCTTGCCCAACCCTGGAAGCCGCTGTCAATTCACCGAAAACGTATAGCGACTGGCTTCGCGGTCGCCCACGAACAAACGCGCTTCATACGCGCCCGCCTCGTAGCCGGCTTCGCTGCCGAAGAAGAAATAGCTGCTGCCTGCCGTCCCCAGGCTCCACAACAGGGTGTTGCCCTGCACCGGGACGCCATCCCGGTAGAGCACGCGCGACCAGGCGACGCCGTTATCCATGTTCTCGTATGAAAAGAACAGGTAAATCCGCCTGATGTCGGCAGCAAAGCGCGGCTGTGACGTGTCCGTCTCGGCTGTCGCATCATCGGAAGCAGCATCCAGCGTCAGGCGGAAGTCATCGCGGGCGGGGCGCGGCGTGGTGTTGAATTCGACCGTCAGGTTGAGCAGCGGCGAGAGCGTCGGCGTGACGGTCGGCGTATCGGTCTGTGTCGGGGTTGGCGTCCGGGTCGGAGTGGGTAGAACCGGCGTATCGGTCAGCGTGGACGGGACGGGCGTGGCGGGTGTGAGCGTCTCCAGTTGAACACGAGTCGCCGTCAGCGCGCTGACGACCGCTTCGCGCGTCTCGGTCAGCGCCGAATCCGGCGGCAGAACAATGCCATACAAATCGTCGGGACCGCGATTCAGATATTCACTGACATCCCGAAGCG
This sequence comes from Anaerolineae bacterium, assembly GCA_020848855.1. Next base: position 2,973 of record JADLHH010000508.1, read on the forward strand.
CGACCGACGCCAGCCCGGTGAATACGGTCAGCACCAGCGAAGCCGCCATCAGAAACACCGACAGCACGAACAGCTTCCCGCCGCGATCCCCGGCGCGCCGGCGCAGCCGCCAGTAGGCTCCCGTGCGCCGCAGCCGAAGCTGGTGCAGGGCGTATAGAAACAGCAGCACGCCGAGCACGAAAATGCCGCCGAGGATATAAGGGAGCAGACGGATCACTTCACGTTCCATTGACGCGCATTATACCGTACATCGAGTCACATCACCGAAAATATCGGCTCGACGCGGCGAAGTGCGGGCGCACCCCTTGTACGCCCCAAACGTCGGCAATCCGTACTTGTTCCGATTCTGTAAATGGGGTAACTTTCCAGTGTAATGTTAATATGAGGTTTCTATGCCCGACCTACAACAGCGGCTCGACGATCTCCGCCGCACCGTGCAAAAGCTTCCAGAAGATTCCGACACCGCCGTCGTCTCCGATCTGGAAAAACAGGCGCGCACGCTGCTGGCGGATGCGAAGAACACTCCATTTGAAGCCGACGCGCAGGCGCTCTTTGGCGAGCTGGCGCGTCTGAGCAGCCCGACTTCGCCCGTGGCGGCGACGGTTCGCGGTCTGCTGCGCCGGGCACGGATTCGCATTGAGATCGCCGGGGATGACGACGATATCGACGAAGCTATCGACATCCTCGCCGAAGGGTTGGCGCTCTCCCCGCGCGACCCCGACGTGATCGCCATGCTCGAAGACGCCGGCAAGCATAACGCGCAGGCGCGCCAGCGTGTCGCCGACCTGTTCACGCGCTATGGCGTCGAACGCAAAGCACCGCCACCACCGCGCACGCCGGTCGAAACGCACGACGAAATCCCCCGCGCCAGTGGCGACACGGGCGAAGTCAAGTCAGTCTCGCCGCCGACCTACCCCACGTCCGCCGGGTATCCGCCGCCGGAGCGCGAGATGTTCCGCGAAGGGCAGCGGCGCACGCCCGGTCAGGGATCGACCTACGGCGGCGACGTGGACGATGCCCTGTCCGACCTGACGCAGGCGTACTATTCCGGCGATTATCAACTGGTGATCGACCAGGCGAACCGCATCCTCAGCCAGCAGCCGGGCAACGCGACCGCGCTGGAATACCGCCAGAAAGCCGAAGACAACCTGATTCGCGGCGTCGTGCCGGATCATCGCATCCCGTTCGACGCGCGCGTCGCCTACAACCGCGCCAATTCGCTGGTGCGCGCCGGCAATTACGACGAAGCCGAGCGGCTGTACCGCGAAGCCCGCGACCTCGCCGAGCGCAACGGCATCCTCAGTTGGAAAGACGCCGAGCAAGCCCTGCTCGATATTCAGGACCTGGCGCTCGCCCGCGAGATGATCAACGAGGGCGACCGTATGATGGCGGCGGACAACTGGAACGAGGCGCTGCGCAAGTACGAAGGCGCGCTGCGCGTCGTGCCTAACGACCCGCAAGCCGAAGAACGCATCGAGCGCGTGCGCCGCATTCAGGGCGACGCCGAAGGCGCGGCTGCCCAGTTGAGCATGTTGGGCGGCTCGCTGTCCGAGCAGGCATCGCAGCTTCAGACGGTGCTGG
>JADLHH010000509.1 GCA_020848855.1 Anaerolineae bacterium
ATGCATGGAGACTCCTTGGTTGATTAGATAGCCGAGGGCGCAGCGTGCTGCGCCCCTACTTGGCGTTCTTGGCGGCTTGGCGGTTCAGTAATGACACGCCGACGCCCCACACAAGCATTCCCATATCCACGACCTGATCCGCCCTGATCCCCGCCACCATTGGCGCGTAATCGCCCCGGAAGAAGCCGATGCCGAACATCCCGGCGCTCAGCAGCACCAGCAGCAGCCAGAAGCGGCGGTACTTCAGCCAGCCGCGCCGGATGAGCACCACGCTCAGGATCAGCAGCGCCAACGACAGCGCCATGCCGAAGACCTGCGTGTTGTAGCGCGGCGCGACAATCCCGTACACGTCGCGGGTTTCGGCAGCGGCGAACGCCGGGTAATGCGCCAGCGTATCGACTTCCGCACCGTAGCCGCAGACCGCCCCCCAGCAGCCAAGCCACCCGGCGAACGCCAGCAGCGGCAGCGCCGGAGCCAGCGCGTCGAGCAGGTCACACAGCGCCAGCCTGCGCCAGTGGGCGATCAGCGCCAGCCCGACCAACCCGCCGATCACCGCGCCGTGCCAGTCGAGACCGCCCGCGCCGGGGCGCAGCGCTTCGCTCAGGTTGTCGGCGAAATACGTCCAGTTGAGCAGCACGTGACCCATCCGGGCGCCGACAATCGCGCCCGCGAACGCGCTCAGGCAGAGGTCGACCATCACGCCCGGGCGCAGCGCCGTCCGGCGAACGCCGATGCCGACGCTGAGCGCGATGCCAACGACCAGCGCCAGACTGTAAACCGGCACGGAGAAAAAGCGGAAGGCAATTGTCGATTCAGGCAACCGGTATCTCCAGCGATTTAGTGTATTTTAGACACAAAGCTGTGGAAACACAAAGCCCCCAATAAATTGGGCATTATTACACTATACAGATATGCTATGTTATAGCCTGATCACACATCTCGCGTGGAAGAGGAGTTTGTCATGGGTGTTAGTTCTGTATTTAGCATATTATCCCTTTTGGGATTTTTGCTGTTTCTGGGCGGCATCGCGCTGGTCGTCCTCGCTTCATCACAGGGACGCCCGCTTCGAAGCGGTGGTTTGCTGGCGGTCGTCGGTCTGGTCGTCGGCGTGCTGTTCAGCGTGATCAGCCAGGGCATCCTGCTGGTCGAGCCGACGGAAGTCGCCGTGATCGTGAATACGCTCAACGGTCAGCTTGATTCCAACCCGCGCCGGGGCGGCACGCACATTATCGTCCCGGTGGTTCAGCAGCCGTTCACCTACCCGCTGGTTCAGCAGTCGGTAACGATGGACGGCACAAGCAACAGCTCCGACACGGGCGAAGTCGTCGCCCGTTCGAGCGATGGTCAGGAAGTTCGGCTCGACGTGTCGGTCATTTACAGCGTCGACCCGCTGAACGTCAATATCCTGCATCTGAACTGGCAGAACCGCTATGCTAATGAGTTCGTCGTTCCGCAGGCGCGCGGTATCATCCGTGACGCGGTATCGGGGTTCGAAGCGGCGGATATCTACGCCGGTGGGCGTGAGGCGTTGGCGGACACGGCAGCCGACCGCCTGCAAACCCGTCTCGCGGCGGACGGGCTGGTGCTCTCCGACCTGATCATCCGCGACATCACCTTCTCGCAGCAGTATGCCGATGCAATCGAGCAGGCGCAGGTGGCGGCGCAGGAAGCCCAGCGTGCCCGGTTGGTCGTTCAGCAGCGGCAGCAGGAAGCCGAACAGCGCCGCGTGGAAGCGCAGGGTCTGCGTGACGCCGAGGTGACCCGCGCCGAAGGTCAGGCGCAGGCGACGATTTTGCAAGCCCGCGCCGAAGCCGAAGCGCTGCGGCTGGTGAGCGAGCAGATCGCCGCCAATCCGGCGCTGATCCAGTACCAGTACATCCAGACGCTGGGGGATAACATCCGGCTGGCGCTGGTGCCTTCGAACAGCCCCTTCCTGTTCGACTTCGAAAGCATCGCCGCCAACCCGGACTTCGTCGCGCCGGAAATCCCGGAGTCGTCGGACATTATCGTGCCGACTGCCGAGCCAGCACCCGGCAGCTAATCGCCTCGTGTTATCCAACACAGCGGGGGCAGCGAGACATCGCCGCCCCCGAACTTATTCCCCTTGTGTTAAAGAATTTTCAACAACGTTAAGCTTTAGCTCCAACGGCTTGAATTCGATTCTGTTTGCGCTTATGATGAATCTGTAATTCTTAAACTAATGACAGGAGTACGATGAACCAGGAACGACCACTGATCCTTTTCACCAACGATGACGGCATCGCTTCCCCCGGCTTGTGGGCAGTGGTGGACGCATTCTACGATATTGGCGACGTGCTGATCGTCGCCCCGCGCGAACAGCAAAGCGGGATGGCGCGCAGTATGCCCGTCACCAGTGAGGGACGCATTCATCAGGAAGAACGCCTGATTCGCGGCGAAATGAACACCGTCTACGCGGTAGACGGCACACCGGCACAGTCGGTGCAGCACGGCGTGATCGAGCTGGCGGACCGGCTGCCATCGCTGGTGGTGTCCGGCATCAACTACGGCGAGAACTGCGGCAACGGCGTAACGATTTCCGGCACGGTCGGGGCGGCGCTGGAAGCGGCGAGCCTCGGCATCCCGGCAATTGCGATCTCGCAGCAAACCCCGCGCGACCTGCATCTGTCCTATTCCCCGGACGTGAATTTCAGCGCGGCGGCTTACTTCGCCCGCAAGTTCGGGATGTGGCTGATCGAACACGACACGCCCGACGATGTTGACGTGCTCAAGCTCGACGTGCCGCTGGACGCGACGCCGGAAACCCCCTGGCGGGTCACACGGCTCTCGCGCCGGCGCGTCTACTGGCCCACCCGCCCGGAGCGCGTGGCACTTTCGGACGTGGGGCGCATGGGCTATCGCTTCAATTACGACCCATCCAAAGCCGAGCCGGACTCGGACGTGTACGCCATCCTGCACGACGGCGTGGTCTCGCTCACACCGATGAGCCTCGACATGACCTCGCGCACCGACCCGTACCGCCTGACGCAGTTGATCACCGGCGAGCGCGTATACGCCGAAAAAGCGGGCAGGACGAAGCTCGCGCCGCAGCTTGAAGAGCTTCAGGCAGCGATCAACGGCGAGCAGTAGCGCCGACTTCGACCATAAGCCGCTCTTCGACAGCGCCGGTTTCAAACTGGCGCTGCTGTGTTTATAATGGGGATGCACCGTCCAGGACATACCGTGTAGCAGGCACGACATGTCGTGCCCCTACGGATCAACATCTCTGGTGAAACCGACCCTTTTCCTGCTCGCTGTCCTCTTTCTTTCGCTCGTGCCTGCACAGGCGCAGGAGTTCGGCTACGGCGTGTCCGTCAGCGGTACACTGAACGATGCTACGCCGCGCGTCATCTATACGCTGGACGGGCTGCGCGGCGACGTGATCGCCATCGATCTGCGCGTGAATTCCGGCAACCTCGACCCGATGCTGACGGTGATCGGCAGCGACGGCACGGTGCTGGCGCTCAGCGACGACGCTACGCTGGAAGGGCGCAACAACCGCGACCTGCATCTGGAATCGCTGCATATCCCGCGCAACGACCGCTATTCGCTGGTGGTGGCGCGCTTCGGCTACCTGCTCGGCACGACATCCGGCTCGTATACGCTGGAAGTCGACCGCATCGGCGTCAGTTCGGCGTCGGGCAGCGCTCTGCGCTACGGCGATTCGGTCTACAACACCATCACCGACGCTTCGCCGCAGGTGTATTACACCTTCCGCGCCGCGCGCGGCGACACCATCAGCGTGCGGATGCAGCGCGCTTCCGGCGACCTCGACCCGGCGCTGCTGCTGGTCAACAGTCAGGCACAGATTATCGCCGACACCGACGACAGCCCTGGCTCGCTGGATGCCGCCATCAACGGCTTCGTCATCCGCGAGCCGGGTATCTACGCGATCATCGCCTCGCGCTTCGGGCAGGCGGCGGGACGCAGCAAGGGGTCGTTCGTGCTGACGCTCAATTCCGGCGCGGAGAGCGGTCTGGGCAGAAACATCGATCTGGCGCTGCCGCTGCTGCCCGGCATCCCGGCGCAGGGCGAAATCACCGACAGCCGCGACGTGCAGTTCTACCAGTTCGACGGCAAGAAGGACGATGTGATCACGATCCGCATGATCCGCCCCAGCGGCGAGCTGGACTCGTTCCTGGCGCTGCTCGACCCGTCGCGGCGCGAAATCGTCAGCGACGACGACAGCGGCGGCGGGCAGAACGCGCTGATCAACCAGTATGTGCTGCCGGTGGACGGCACCTATACGGTGGTCGCCACCCGTTTCGAGCGGGCGCAGGGGACGACAGTTGGACCTTACCAGCTTCAACTGGACGTGAGCGGCAACGCCTTCCAAAACATCCCGGAAGACGTGCCGCGCATCGAGATCGGCGACACCGTTCAGGGCACAATCACCGACACCGTCCCGGAGATGATCTACGCCTTCGTCGCGCGGCAGGGCGACGTGCTGACGCTGATGATGGATCGCGCCAGCGGCAACCTCGACGCGCGCATGGTGGTGCTGGCATCCGACCAGCGCCCGCTGAGCAGTGACGACGACAGCGGCGAGGGACAGAACGCCCGCATCGACTTCACCGCGCCGACGACCGGCATCTACTACGTGGTGGCGACGCGCTACGGCGGCACGCAGGGCGACCCGAACACCACCGGCGATTATACGCTCACGGTGATGCAGCGGTCGGGGTAGGCGCCCGATCTCCGATAAATGCCATTTTCTGGACCAGCCGCTGCCGCGCCGTCACTACTGAACAGCCGGCAGGCTAAACCCAATGTGAATCGCTCCCCGCGCGACCGCCTGCGCGTCGGTGATAACAATGCCGGGCGCGCCCGCGCCGATGCCGTTCGGAAGCCAGAGAATATCTGGCGGACCGGGGTTGGGGACGGCGGGATTGATCCCCTGGATAAGGATGCCCGGACTTTCAGGTGGACCGGGCTCGGGGAGGATGGGGCTATCGGGCGGACCGGGCTCGGGGACGGTGGAGTTGAACCACTGGATGAGGATACCCCCATAGTCCTGCGGGTCGGGGGGACCGGGGGTGGGAACGGACGAGTTGGGCCAATCGATGCCGGTGAAATAGGATACGATCACAGGCGGCGTGTCGGGGTCGAAGGGGATGCGCCAGTCGAGCAGGATACGGGCTGTTTCGGGGGTGGGCGGCGGGATGACGGCGATGATCACGATTTCGTCGCCATCGAAGCCCGCGTACCAGTGGATTTCGGATTCGGGCGCGCCGGGTTCCTGCGACCAGTCGACGACGAAGCCGTGACCATTGGGGTCGACTTTAACGCAGCGCTGCGGGGTAGCCTGCTGTAACGCCTGCCGTGTTTCCGCGCCAAACGACCAGTTGACCTGAATCGCCTCGCCGGAAAGCCAGTTGATCGCACCGGCTCTATCCGTGCAGACGCCTGCCCGCAGGTCTGCACCGTCTCCTGCCACGAAGCCGCTGTCATCGGGGTGCGAAAGGCGGCTGGGGAAGGGTCCGCCGTTGGGGTTGGCAGGCTGCTCCACGAACGGCAGCGTATCGCATGAGCCGCCCGTGCGCACGAACTCGGCTGAGACCCAGCCCTCGGCAATCCGGTGCCAGTTGCCGTCGGTTAGCGCACGAGTCGCCAGGATCGGATACGTCAAGGACGGGTTCAGCATTCCGACAATCAGGCTACGTGTCGAGGTTTCGGCGCGAATGTTGATGCCCTGACCGCTCACCGTCGCCAGCAGGCACTCGCCCGTTTCCGGCAGTGCTGGCAGGATGAGTGTCGTCGCTGGGGCAACAGGTGGGCTGTCGGTCGGCTGCACCTGATCTACGGGACAGCCCTCGGTGAATCCCGTCCCGGCTGCGTCCGGGCAACGATCGACGAAGTCGGCGACGCCATCGCCATCGCGGTCCTGGCTGCCATTACCGCCATCGCCATCCGCGTCCGGCGGCGGACAGCCGCCGTTCTCTCGCGGACCTGCCTGGTCAGGGCAGCCGTCCGCAGCGTTCGGGACGCCATCCCCGTCAGTGTCGTCGCGCGTCTGGGCGCTCACAACCACCGATCCTGTAGTGAACATCAACATAAGGCTAAAAAGGACGAGCAGCGTGCGCTTCATGGTTTGCCTCTTTATCCTAATAACCCGCTTAAGGCATCGTGCGCGTGTACGATGTCCTATCGGTAGTGCTCTATTTTGATGTACTTATAGTTCCATATGATTTTTAGAATATGGCACGATCCTCACATTGCGTAGTGTCATATGTCATGTGCTCGGATCATCAAGCGATAATCACCCATCTTGAACAGGCTCGACGAATGGTGTTCAGCAGAGCTAGTCGCTGCTTCCTTCCGCCTGCAATTCCCTCGTTTCCCATTCCCCCGTTTCAACGTTATACTGTCCCGCAGAGATCGTTATTTTCGAGGGACTGATCATGGGTGAAGTGCCGGTCGTACTCGAAGTGCGGGGGCTGACCAAGCGGTTCCCCGGCGTGCTGGCGAATGATCACATCAGCCTGAAGCTGCGAAAAGGCACGGTGCTGGGCTTGCTTGGCGAGAACGGCGCGGGCAAAAGCACGCTCATGAACATGATCTACGGCTTGTACCAGCCCGACGAGGGCGAAATCATCGTCAACGGCACGCCGGTGCAAATCCATGACCCAAACGACGCGATTCGGCTGGGCATCGGCATGGTGCATCAGCACTTTCAGCTCGTCCCCGTGCTGACCGTGACCGAGAACATCATGCTGGGCGACGAAGCGACGCGCGGGCTGTTCCTCGACCGCCGCGCCGCGCGCAAGCGCATCCTCGAAATCTCCGAACAATACGGGCTGGATGTCGACCCTGACGCGCTGGTGAAGGATTTACCCGTCGGCGTGCAGCAGCGCGTCGAAATCATCAAGGCGCTCTACCGTAAAGCCGATATCCTGATCCTCGACGAGCCGACGGCGGTGCTGACGCCGCAGGAAACCGAGGGCTTGTTCCGCATCATGAACTCGCTGCTGGAGCGCGGCGTGAGCATCATCTTCATCAGCCACAAGCTGAAGGAGGTGCTGGAAATCTGTGTCGAGATCGCCGTGCTGCGCATGGGCAAGGTGGTCGGTCATGCCGACCCCGGCAGGGCAACCGAGGAGATGCTCGCCGAGATGATGGTCGGGCGTCAGGTGCTGCTGGAAGTCGAGAAGGACGATGCCAAGCCTGCCGAACCCGTGCTGGTGATCCGCGATCTGGTCGTCAACGACGACCGCAACCTGCAGGCAGTCAAGGGGCTGTCGCTGGAAGTGCGCGCCGGCG
>JADLHH010000510.1 GCA_020848855.1 Anaerolineae bacterium
GGAAACCAAGCCCCACGCCGCCAGCACCACCAGCGCCGGGTACGCCGGCAGGAAGTAGCGCATACTCGTGACCCAGTTGCGCCCCAGCCAGCCGAAATACAGCAGCACCCACGCGAACAGAATCATGTTCATGATCGCGCCGGGCTTGCCGCGCACGATCCGGTAGCCTGCCCACAGCCAACTGAGCCATGCCATCACGCCCAGGGGCAGCCCCATACCCCACACCACCCTGTTGTTGAGCGGGAACAGGTACGGCAGCCGGTTCACCCACTGGAAATTCGGGGGGCTGTCGATTGTCCCGTTGTTGAGCGCCTGCGCCGTGCCCATGTTGTCGAGCCAGCGCTGATCGAGCGAGAGACCGAAGAACCCCGGTCCGGTGAAAGCATACGGGTTGAAGATGCGGAAGCAGATGACCGAAATAACTGCCGCCAGCGCCAGCCCGCCGAAGTGATACAGGATGGCGTGACTGCGCTCGCCGGGGGCGAGACGGCTTTCCAGCGCGGGAACCATCTGCAGGAAACCGGCGACAGCGATCATCGCCGCCAGCGGAACCAGATTGATGCGGCTCGCCACCGCGCAGCCGAAGAAGAAGCCGAACAGCGCGTAGTGCGAAATCCTGCCTTCGCGCTGCACCTGCACGGCGAACAGGATCGCCAGCGCCGAGAACAGGTTCCCAATCGCATCGACCGTGCCGAAATGCGCCATCTGAATCGAAAAGACGGTGACGGCGTACAGAAAAGCCGCCAGCAGCCCGATCCATTTGTCGTGCAGCTTCGCGCCGATCACGAAGCAGATGACGATGATGCCCATCTCGGACAGCGCTGACAGGAACCGCCAGATCAGATGGACGCCGTCATAGGTCGCCCACTGATTGCCACTGTAGCTGAGGTAACTGGGGTCGCTGTTCGCCAGAATGTTATGGGCGATCCATTCCGAGCCGGAGACGACGATTTCAGCGACATTCTTGACGATGAACAGCGGCAGCGTGCCATACACGTACAGCCCGTGCGCCGAATTGGCGTTGAGCGGGTTCAGCGTCGAACACATCGCATCGAAAAATGTGCCCATGCCCGCCGTATCCGGGTAGCGCTGGATGCACATCGCGATCTGCGCTTCGCGGGCGTCGGGGTTGCCGCTGGGGTTCAGTTGTTCGCCCAAGCCCTGCACCACATCGGTCAGGAAGCGCTCGTCCGGGTGCAGATGCGTGAAATCGTCCCAGTTCAGCCCGACAAACCGGAAATACCCGCCGATCAGTATCACGAACACCAGCAGCAAACCGACCAGCGCGTCGCTGCGGGCAATCGACCGGCGTTCGGGCATCGTCAATTCGGGCAGATGCTGCACTTCTTGCATGGAAAACCTTTTTGAAGACAGGCTGTCAGCGCTCAGCTTTCAGCGAAAGGCTAGGTGCGAAAAGCTGTCTTTGCTTTCAAATCCGCCGGCTGACTAACATTGACTGACCCTGTTATTGTACAGACCGGCGCTCAACATTCCTCACCACCGAAATTTATGAGCCGTTTGCGCTCACCTGCAGACCATGACCCGACAGAAACGCCGCGAACCCGTCCTCTCCAGGCGCGGGCACGAAGTACAGGTTGAAGCTATGCCCCGGCTGGTAGGTCGTCCGCGTCTCCCAGTAGCCCGTCGGGAAGTTTGTTAACAACCATTCCTGCGCCTGGGTGTCGTTCGGCGAGTAGAAGAACAGCAGGTCGCGGGTCGCGTCCAGATGGTATTGATCGGCGCGCAGCGACCCCTGCGCCAGATACGCTGGAACGTCTTCCAGCTTGGTAATCGTGTTGGGCCAGTCGATACGCCCGGCTTCGATGCCCAGCGCGCGATGATCCCACCAGTACGGGTATGCGATGATGAAAGCGTTGCCGTAGCCGCTGCTGAGCGCGAACTGACGCAGCACCTCGCCGCCGACACTATATGGCAGCGAATTCGCGGTGTACGCGGCGCGGTAATCCTGAAAATACGTCGTCGAATTGACGCCGTAGCTGACCAGCAAGACCGCCCCCGTCCCCACCACCGCCACCACCGTCCCAATACGCCCGATCAGGCGAGGGATTGCCAGCGCCAGCAGCGCCAGCGGGAGCGCCGCCAGCAAATACACGCCGGGCAGCGTCCCGCTCATGCGCGTGGCGCTGGGGTTCTCTATCGGATAAGCGATTGACAGCGCCGATGGCAGCATCATCACCAGAATCAGGGGCAGCAGCGCCCAGTCGAACGAATCGCGCCGGCGCACCATGCGCGCCAGCCACGCGCCGAGACCAGCGATCAGCAGCCCGCCGCTCACCGGGTCGAACGCCGGTTGGTTGGGCGCGTTGTTGATCCACGCCACGTCGCCCTTCCAGTTATACATCAGCAGCGCGTTGCGGAAGTTGCTGCTCAACGCCGGGATATTCTGGTTGAAAGCGTCGATCAACTCTCCCACTTCCGCTGAGCGCATGACGAGATTGCCATTTTCGTCTGTCGTCTGGGTCACGTCGTCGCCGAACAACCGCCCGTAAGTGCGCCGCCAGAAATCTTCCGGGTATTCCGTGTCGTAGCGGAACAACGGCACGAATATCACGAATGCGACGATCACCAGCGCGGTGAGGTTTACCAGCATATGCCCGCGCTCGCGCATCGAGCGCAGCCCGAAGACGAAGGCAATGCCGACCGCGACCAGTATGGCAACCGGCATCATGCGGATCGCCTGATACGCGTACAAGCCAACGCCGAGCGCCAGCCCGGCGCAGATGAAGTCGCTGCGGCGGTTGTAGCGCACCGCCCGCGCCAGAAAGATCGTGATCAGCGCGACGAACAGCGGCGTCAGTACGATGCGCAGACCGAGGCGGCTGAGCATCTCGTGCCAGTAGCTGACGGCGACCAGCGCTGCCAGCGCCAGCCCGACGGCGTTGCCGAGCCTCGGCTCGTCCCTGCCGATGACTTCGCGCCCCATCCACCACAGCACGGGCAGCGTGATCAGCCCTTCGAGCACCGTCAGCAGCTTGAGTAACGTGAAGTTGAGTTCGGTTCCGGGCAGGTACGACAGCAGCGCCAGCGAGTAGAACTGGATAGCGTCGCGCCCGTGATTGTTGGCGAAGAAGACGTTAGTTTCGCCGTGCAGCACGCGGTTCACGTCGAGCAGCTTCTCGACGTGGTCGCTGGTCATCTCCGGCGGCGTGCCGCTGAGGTCGGCAAAACGAAAGTACGCGCCGAACGCCATGATGCCGATCAGCGCGATCAGTGTCCAGGTGATGCGAATCCGGGTCGTGCCCAGCCAGCGGAACGACCGCTGCACGCCCGACAGGGGCGACCAGCCTTGCGGCGCGAGCACCCACACCCACAGGATGATGCTGGTGATCCACGCCATCACGCCGACCAGCGTGAACATGTTATGACCGTTATACACCCATGCCGCGTAAGCCGTGACCGCACCGGCGGCTGCCACGACCAGCCGCACCGGCGACAGCACCAGCACGGTTTCGCGGCGGCTCGGCTGCGGCTGAGACAAGACCGTGTGACGCCCTGCCGGGATCAGTTCGCTGACCAGCCACAGGATGAACGCCGCCAGCAGGTACGGCGCGCCCACGTCCAGCCCGGACTGTTCCGAGCGGATTGGCGATTCGAACATGATCCCGCCGCCACGCACGGCGATCAGCAGCGCGACGTCGCGGATCGCCCACTGGACGAGCACCAGCACCCGGCGGGCGGGCAGTTCCTCGACCGGCTGGATGGCGACGGTTGGCTCCGCTTCGTTATCCACCACCGACGGCTCATCGGCGTACAGCGGCGAATCCTGCGACCACGCGCGCGGTCTGGGCTTCGAAATCGGCGTGTACGGCGGGGGCGCGAACACCGACGGCGCTTCCGCCTGTCGCTGCGGTGAATAGGTCGACGTGCGCGCGACCGCCGTCAGCGCTCGCAGCGTCGGGATCGGCTGCTTCACGAGCAGCCCCAGCGCCTCCAGCAGCGTCAGGTCTTCAAAGCTGCGCTCGGTCTCGCCCGATACCGGCGTTCCGCTGCTGCGAAGGTCTTCGTCGTGTCGGTCGTGTTCGTCCATCATGCCGGTTTGCGCCCTTTTGCGCACAGGTTCACCGTCGACCGCCCGACCGGTTCGTTGATCGGGTTATTACGGTCGAAGAAGTTTAATACCTTGATACCTAGATTTATCGGATTCAGCAAGCTGCCGTCGTTCTTGTCGAAGCTGGTACGGTCGGCGGCGTTTGCCATCGTCTCCGGCAGCGCGCCCGATTCCAGCAGCGGCTTGCCGATGCCGTAAACCAGATTGTGGATGAATGGGAAACTGTCGTGGGTGAAGGCGCGCTCTTCTTCCAGGGTGAAGCCCGCGCTGCGCACCGCGTTGTGAAGCTGGTCGCGCTTGTACAGCCGAACGTGATTCGCCCACAGCCCGGCGAACATCCCGTGACTGATGTGCCGGTGGAAGAGTGTCTCCAGCGTCTTGTTGATCGGGTCCCACCAGAACGGGTAATTGGCATTCGGCACGGTGATCGCCACCACGCCGCCCGGCTTCAGCACGCGATAGATTTCCTTCAGCCCGGCAACGTCGTCGTCGATGTGTTCGAGGATTTCCGACAGAATCACCGCGTCGAAGCTGTTGTCGGGGTATGACAGCGCGTAGATGTTGCAGTTGTGCAGGGCAATGTCGGGCAAATGCCCGACGTTGCGCTGTGCCTTGAGGATCACGTCCCAGTCGAGTTCCGCGCCGACGAGTCGGCATTGACTCACATAGCGGAACATGTTCAGGTAGAAGCCGCGCCCACACGGCATGTCGAGGATCGTCATATCGTCGGTCGGCTGAATCCATTCGAAGATCGTCTGGACGCGCTTCTTGAACGCCATGTCGGCTTCGTTACGCGTCATGTGGGCGATCAGCGCCGGGTCAACCACCAGATTGACCGCCGGATTGACCGCCGGGGCTGGGTTTGGCGTAGGTGCGGAATTGTTCTTCATAACAGTCTATGGTCTTCTGGAATGAAAATTTCTGCTCGATTTCAGCGCGCGGCTTGCGATACTGCTCCGGGTGATCAAGCACGTCCACCAGCGCCGCGCCGATGGACTCCCAATCGCCGGGGTGCGCCAGCTTGCCCATGCCGGTCTCGCGCACCGGAACGCGCCCGCCGGGGATATCGGTCGCCACGACCGGCGTGCCGCACAGCATCGCCTCAACCTGCGCCAGCGCGAAACACTCGCTGTCGCTGCTGAGCACCTGCACGTCGCACGCCGCATAGAAGTTCGCCACGTCCTGCGTATCGGTCAGCAAGCCGAGAAAGATCAGGCGGTCGCGGAACTGCTCGACCAGCGCCTGCTGCCGCTCCCAGGTGTTCTCGTAGCGAATTTTGTGCTCCCCGGCGAACACCAGTCGGGCATTCGGGTATTTCTTCAGGACGACTTCCAGCGCCCGGATCGCCAGATCGGGGCGCTTCTCCTCGACGAAACGGTGCGCGAAGCCGATCAGCGGACCGCCGTCTTTGCCCCACGCAGCGCGAAGCTGCTCGACGCGCGCCGGATCAGGAGTCGGCATCTGAACCGGCGGGTAGACCGGCGTCACCTTGCCCATGAACGGCTGCAAATAGTACGAGTGGTCGGCATAGTCCTGGCTGTAGGCGAGTATATGGCTCGCCCGGCGCGCCAGCAGGGTATACATGGCATACATGCCGCCCTGAATGACCCGGTTGAACAGCCCGCCCGGCAGGATCAGGTCGCCGTGATGCGTGACGACGACGTTCTTGCCCGTCACCAGCGACATCCCGGCGATAATGGCAGACTCCGGCGCAGGCGTATGCACGCTGACGATGTCGTGTTCGCGCATCAATTTGTACAGCGCCCAGGGATAGGCAGGCATAACCATGCCCCGGCTCAGCCGGAGCGGCGCCCACAGCCGAACGATTCGCACACCCTCGTGCATTGTCGTGTCGTCGCGCGGCAGGTCATTGCTGTAGCGCGCCGTCAGCACCGTGACTTCGTGACCGCGCCGCACCAGTTCCTCGGCGACGCGCTGGACGTGGATGGTTAATCCGGTTCGGTGAGGAAAATAGTACAGCAGACAGATGAGGATTTTGAGCTTGTCTGCACGGCGACCGTTGCTCGACATGAGTGCGCTAGCCAGCCTTCATTTCGCGGACGCCCTGCGAAAGCTGGTCGAGCGACACGCCTTCCTGAATAAATCCATATACGCCGAGCGCACTGTTGACCAGCAGATTAACAGCATGTACGGTGATGGCGAACGCGACCGCCGCCGCCGCCGGCTCGCCGTAACCCATCGCGCCCAGCGCCAGCAGAATCGATGCTTCATATGTGCCGAGGTTGCCGGGAACTGCCGGAACCGCCACTGCCAGCGACGCCGCCGCCGAAAACAGGCAGGTCGTCGCCCAGTCGCCCTGACCGAAGAAGGCGATCATCAGCACGTAGCCCGAAAGCAGCGAACACGCCCAGCTTGCCA
>JADLHH010000511.1 GCA_020848855.1 Anaerolineae bacterium
CAGCAGCGCCACGACGACCTTCACCCGCACATCCAACCGGTGCAGAAAGCCGTCGCCCGCCTCGTATCGTTCCCGAAACAAGCGCGATTATCCTTCAGCGGCTTCCGAGCGGCTGTCGTCGCGCCCCGCCAGCCGCGCAGCGCCGTAGCCGACCCCCGCCACCACCAGCACACCGATGATCCCGGCGACAATCGTCGTCACCCCTTCCTGCTCGATGAACGGAACGGTGTAATCCGGCAGCAGTTCGTAGGGTGGCGCTTCTCCCAGATCGAGAAAACCGTGATCTTCCGCCACCCGCTCCAGACCGTCAGGATTGCTGTCCGCCAGCGGTGACGCGAACGGGATCGCCAGCGCGATCAGCAGCCCCGCCGCGATCCAGCCCCAGCCCCGCGCCGCGACTCTCGACGAGTCGCCGATCAGGTCGAGGCGCGTCTGCCGGATGAACGCCACCGCCGCCACCGTGATCAGCGCCTCGCCGATGCCGATCAGCGTGTGGACGCCAATCATCGCCGGCAGCGCGACTCCGACCGGCGACGTGCCGGACAATGCCAGTTCCAGCGCGGTAGCTGCCGACGCGGCGACAACGCTGAGCCACGCGCCTACCCCCGCGCCGATCAACTGCGCGGTCGGCGTCTGCCCCAACCAGCGGCGGACGAGGACGTAGACCGCGTAGCCGACAAACCCGCTGATAATACCCATGTTGACGACGTTGAATCCCAGCGCCAGCAGCCCGCCGTCCTGAAAGACCAGCGCCTGCACACCGATCACGCAGGTCATCACCAGCACCGTCGTCCAGGGACCGAGCAGCACGGCGATCAGCGCGCCGCCGAGCAGATGCCCCGACGTGCCGCCCGCCACCGGGAAGTTGATCATCTGCGCCGCGAAGACGAACGCCGCCAGAATACCCATCAGCGGAATCTGGCGCTCGCCGAGCTGGCGGCGTGTCTGGCGCAGGGCGATACCGATCAAGCCGACCAGCAGCGCCCAGCCGACCGCCGATACCGGCAGGCTGAGAAAGCCATCGGGGATATGCATCGCAAGCACAGGCAGCAGCATCGAACAATCCTCTCTGGAAACAAGCGCGCGTCAGGCTAACGCTCGGCACAATGCGCGTCGCCGGAATGATGACTCAATTTGCAACCTATTGTAGATGTAAAATCTTACATCTGGCAGGTGACATATGACGTGGACGGACAGCGATTCTTCGGTTAGCTTCGACAAACAGCCGGACGCGATGCGTTTTTCCGGTCGAATGCTGCTATCCTTGAGAAAAGCAGGTGAGGGCATGATGGCGTCGTTCGAGTCGATCATCGGGCAAATTCAGGCGCACGGCGAGCGTGTCACCATTCAGCGGCGGCTGATCGTGGAAGCCTTGTGCGCCGTTCCGGGTCATCGCTCCATCGGCGACCTACAAAACTGGCTCGAAGTCGCGCACCCGGAATACGACCTGCAAGCCCCGACGATTTACCGCATTTTACAGTGGCTGAAAGACCTCGAACTCATCTCCCAGACCGACATGGGCAGCGCCGGGATCGTCTACGAGCTGCTCGACATGCCGCATCATCATCACCTGATCTGCCTGAACTGTGGCAAAGTGACGAACCTGGACGACGGCTATCTCAAGCCGCTGCGCCGGGCGCTCGTCAGCGATCTCGGCTTTCAGGCGCGCATCGATCACATGGCGATCTACGGGCTGTGCCCCGCGTGCGCGGCGCAGAAATCGGACGCGAGCGCGTCTTCCGAGACGAGTTAGGCAATCGCCGCGCGTTTCGCGCCGATGTTGGTGGCGGCGTCGCCGAAAAACGTGGCTAAATCCTCGTATACTTTCGCGGTTTGAAACAGAGCGCAATAATTAGCGTCGCGCATCTCGAACGGTTGACACCAAACTGCGAAAAACGCCCATGAGAATCACCATTCCCCACAACGTTGTGCCGGAAAGCACCGAACCGCTGCGCTTTAGCGGCGAGCGCGGCGAACGCCTGAGCATCGACGTGCTCGACCACGACCTGATCCGCGTGCGCCACCACCCCGACGGTCGCGCCCGGCTGGATCGGACGTGGATGGTGCTGGGCAATGGTGACATGCCGCTTGAAGGGCGCGCCCGCGACGACCTCGCCGGTTTCGCCATGCCCCCTTATCATGTCGACGCCCAAATGGATCACGTCGCCTTAACGACTGAAACGCTCCGGGTGATCGTGCATCTGGGCGACTTCTGGCTGGAGTGGTTCGACGCTGCCGGTCAGCGTTTCGCGGCGGATTTGCGCCGGCGGGCTTACCCGTATGACCGGGCAGGGCAGGCGGTGTATCACTACCTGGAGCGCCGCGCCGACGAGCATTATTACGGCTTCGGCGAACGCGCCGGGTCGCTCGACAAGTACGGGATGCGCCTGCGAATGCTCAACCTCGACGCGCTCGGCTACAACGCCGAAACCGGCGACCCGCTCTACAAGCATTTCCCGTTCTACATCACCTACATCCCCGCGCTGAAGATCGCCTACGGGCTGTTCTACGACAACCTGGCGACGACCATTTTCGACCTCGGCAGGGAGATCGACGCCTTCTGGGGTTTCTACCGCTGCTACATGGCGGAAGCGGGCGACCTCGACTACACGCTGATCTACGGACCGACGATTGAGGCGGTTATCGAAAAATTCACGTGGCTCACCGGGCGTCCGTGCCTGCCGCCGCGCTGGTCGCTCGGATATCTCGGCTCGACCATGCGCTACACCGAAGCGCCCGACGCGCAGGAGCAGTTGAAGCGCTTCGTCGAACTCTGCCGCCAGCACGATATCCCGTGCGACATGTTCCACCTGTCGTCCGGCTATGGCACGGACGCGACCGGCACGCGCTTCGTGTTCACCTGGAACCGCAGCCGCATCCCCGACCCGCAGGCGATGACCCGGCATTTCCACGACGCCGGAATCCGGCTGGCAGCGAACATCAAGCCGCACCTGCTGACGACGCACCCCCAGTACGAGACGCTGCGCGCCAGCGGCGGGCTGATCAGGGACTCGGAGTCCAACGAACCGGCGCTGTGCCGCTTCTGGAGCGGCGGCGCGTTCGAATCGGGCGAGGGCGGCTACGTCGATTTCACCAGTCAAGCCGGGTACGACTGGTGGAAGGCGCAGCTCAAGACCGCGCTGCTCGACTTCGGCGTCGACGCGGCGTGGAACGACAACAACGAGTACGAAATCTGGGACGATGACGCCCGCTGCGCCGGGTACGGGCGCGAAATCCCGCTCGCGCTGGCGCGACCGTTACAGACGCTGCAAATGGCGCGGGCATCCTACGAAGCCATCGGCGAGCACGCGCCCGACCAGCGCCCGTTCGTGCTGTCGCGGTCGGGCTGCCCCGGCATCCAGCGCTACGCCCAAACGTGGTCGGGCGACAACACGACCTCGTGGCACACGCTCCGCTACAACATTCCGATGGGGCTGGGGCTGAGCCTGTCCGGGATGCCCAACACCGGGCACGACGTGGGCGGCTTCTACGGCGCTGCCCCCGACCCGGAATTGTTCGTGCGCTGGGTGCAGAACGGCGTGTTCCACCCGCGCTTCGCCATCCACTCGTGGAACACCGACGGCACGGTCAACGAACCCTGGATGTACCCCGAAGTCCTGCCCATCGTCCGCCAGTGGATCAAATTCCGTTACGCGATTCAGCCGTACCTGTACAGCCTGTTCTTCGAGGCATACCAGACCGGGCACCCGATCATCCGCCCGCTGGTGTATGAATTCCCCGACGACCCGCGCTGCCATACCGAATCGTTCGACTTCCTGCTCGGCGCGCACCTGCTGGTGGCGTCGGTGCTGGAGCCGGGCGCGCGGGCGCGGCGCGTTTACCTGCCCGCCGGGTCGTGGTGGTGCGACTGGTATACGGGCGCGTGGCACGAAGGCGGGCGCGAAATCGAAGCCGACGCCCCGCTGGATAGAATCCCGTTGTTCGTGCGCGACGGTGGAGCGATTTCGCTGGCTGATGGCGACGCGCGCGAAATTCGTGTATTCGCGCGAAGCAAGGCGACGTTCACGCTGGTCGAGGACGACGGCATCAGTCTCGATTATCAACGCGGCGGTTATACGACAATTCGTCTAAGTGTCGATCAAAACGGCGAAGCGAAAGCGGAACGCCAGCAGGCGGGCTGCGACCTGCCATACCATGCTGTGATATTTCTTGTCACAGATGCCCACGGCATACGCGAGCCAATCATCGTTCCGGTGACGTAAACGTGTCAGAAAACGGTGCGCTCGCCAAATAATCCCGTCGCATAATCCCGCTGAATGTTGTGCGAATTGCACCAGCGCGCGCTCGGCG
>JADLHH010000512.1 GCA_020848855.1 Anaerolineae bacterium
CGATGGTCTCGCTTCGCAGGTCGGAGACGAGGATGTGGGGCGTTTCCAGCGCTGCGTAATGCACCGGCGTCGTATCGGGAAGCTGTTTGCTCACTTCGTAGCTCAAATCCATCTGGCGCTGCAGGAAGGGCAGCGTGACGAATACTGCCGTGTAGTAAGCGCCGTTTTCCATCTTTACGATTACGTCGCAGGCGTCAGCTTCGGCGCTGTCCTGAATCTCGATCCAGATATGCTCTGGGACATCGACTACGCTCATCATGGTATTGATCTCTATCACTATCGTCGCTTGAGAGGTTTCAAGTGGCGGCAACACGTGTCGTTTTTGCAGAATATGACAAAACAGGGATGTTTGTCAAGCGTTCCCAGGGTTCCAAAAAGCCATAAGTGAAAAATTGTACATATTGCCGGAAGTGCCGTCTCAGCCGAATGGCTGAAACTGTTCAACCTGCCCGTTTAGTGGGTTGGCAGGAACACCTGGAAGCAGGTTTCGCCGGGGCGCGACTGGGCATTGATCATGCCGTTGTGCCGTTCGACGACGATGCGCCGGGCGATGCTCAAGCCCAAGCCCGTCCCTTGCCCCACCGGCTTGGTGGTGAAGAACGGCTCGAACAGCCGGTGATGCAGTTCCGGGGGGATGCCGGGACCGTTGTCGGTGAATTCGACCAGCACGTGGTCGTTTTCCAACGACGTTCGCAGGCAAATACTGCCCTGTCCGGCGAGCGCGTCGGCGGCGTTGTCGAGCAGGATCGTCCACACCTGATTCAGTTCGCTGCCGTAGGCGGTGATGCGCGGAAGCTGACGGCTGTATTCGCGCGTGATGGTGATCGCGTTCAGCCGGTGCTGCAGCACCATCAGCGTGCTGTCCAGCCCATCGTGGACGTCGATCTCCTGCTGAGGAGCCTGATCCATATAGGTATACGATTTGACTGCCTTGACCAGATCAGCGACCCGCGTCGCGCTCTGCTTAATCGTGTGCCCCAGTCCGGCGATGGTCAGCGCGCTTTCGAGCCAGCTTAGGGCGACGCCGACCGCGTCTGCGCCCAACACCGCGCGGAGGTGTTCAAGTTCGTCCACTGTGACGTTGGCGGATGCCAGAATTGGCGCGAGCGCCCAGCTTTCTTCGACACTGGCGTCGTCGCACCAGTTCATGATCAGGTCTTCCCGGTCGCTGCGAGTCAGCGGGTCGAGCGACTCGGCGTTCTCCAGCCGCCCGATTAACTGGCTTTGCAGGGCGGTCAGGAAGGCGACCTGCTCCGGCTTGAGCTTAGCTTCGTACAGCCTGAGCGTTCGCGCCTGCAGTTCTTCCAGCGTTTGCGGAAGCTGGGTTGCCGCCCGCAGGTTCGCCGAAGCCGGATTGTTCAGTTCGTGCGCCAGCCCTGCCGCCATCTTGCCCAGCGCCGAGAGCTTCTGGTGCTGCTGCACCTGCGACTCGGTATCGCGCAGGCGCTCGACCATCGTCATGATCACCAACTGGACGATGGGTGAATTATGCAGCCCCTGAAACAGTTCGACGCCGTACTGCAGGCAGACTGTCGGCACGGTCGCGCGCGCCGCCGCCGAGTGCGGCAGACCCGTGAGCAGCGAGGTTTCGCCGACGAACGACCCGGCTTGAACCGCTGCCACCACGACATTCTGCCCGCCGAGCCGATCAACCTTTTTCTCGCCGGATTCCGCCGCCGCGCGGCGCGCTAACGTGACGGTCTGCCCGCCAACGCGCTTGATGATCTCCAGTTCGCCTTCGACGATGACGAACAACCCCTGCGGCGGGTCGCCTTCGTAGAACAGCATCTGCCCCGGCTCCAGCCGCACTTCATCGCTCTGCGTCGTGAGCGCGGCAAGCTGTTCGTCGGAAAAGCCAGCGAAGATCGGCATCTGCCGCAGTTTCTCGAATGCCATCATCGTATCCTAAATACTATGGCGGTCAGCTATCAGCGTTCAGCTTATGGCTTGGGCGATAATACCCACATGGCAGGCAGCGCTACCCAGCATGATAACCGTATTCGTCGGTCATCGCCGCTTCAGGTTCGTTTTTGGGCTGACCACTGAAAGCTGTTCACTGATCGCCATTTTACGACGAAACCGGCACGGCGTCGAAATTCCCTTGCAGCGTCATCAGCGACCGCGCCGCCCACGCTGCGCTTCCCGTCGTCGTGCGGACGCGCAGCCAATCGCCGCTGGCGGTGCGCCCAATCGCCGTCAGGCAGTCGTTCGCCGCCGCCCCGCCGACGATCTCGGCGCTGGCATCCGGGCTGGCGCGCAGGTTCAGGGCGGCGGCGGCGTAAGCCACCGCTCGCGGCGCGGCTTCGCCGGGCACGCTGCCGTCCGCGCCGCGCCGCCAGTCCGGGTTGTGGTCTCTGCCACAGTCGTAGGTCAGCCGGGTGACTGCGCCGCTGGTGACGCTCAGCCGGTACAGCTCGTAGTTGCCGTCCCGGTTCGACGAAAACACGATCTGCGTGCCGTCCGGCGACCACGCCGGCTCCTTGTCCTCGCCGGGGTTGTTCGTCAGGTTGCGGACGTTCGCGCCGTTGTTGTCCATCAGGTAGATTTCGTAATTCTCGTCGCGGTTGGTCTCGAAGGTGATCCAGCGCCCGTCCGGCGACCATGCGGGCGCGGCATTCCAGATCGGCGGCTCGGTTCGCGTAAGCTGGCGCGGCGCTCGGCTCTCGACTTCCAGCGCGTACAGATCGTAGTTGCCGTCACGGAACGAGCGGTAGACGATTTCGACGCCGTTCGGTGACCACACCGGATCGCGGTCGTCGTCGCCATCGTCGGTCAGGTTGATCAGGCGTGAGCCGCCGGCATCCATCAGGAAGATATCCGCCCAGCGCGCGCCGTCGCGCACCGAATTGAACACGATCCGCGCGCCGTCCGGCGACCAGTCGGCTTTGTCGTCCTCGCCGGTGACGCGGGTGAGGTTGGTCTCGACGCCGCCCTGCAGCATGAACAGATCCCACTCGCCGCCGCGCCGCGATGAATAGGCGATGCGCTGTCCATCCGGCGACCAGTCCGGGCTGCCGCTGCCGTCGCTGGCGATGCCCTCGGTGACGAGGGCGACGATGTTTCCGGCGCTGTCGGTGGCGTAGACTTCATAGCGCCCGCTCCGGTTGGACTCGAAGACGATTGCTGGAAGCGCAGCCGGAGGCAGCGTCGGCGGATCGGTGGGCGGGAGTGGGGAAAGCGTGGGCGAAATCGCACTGAGTGCGGGCAGTGGGGTATCGCTCGGCTGCACGACGACGCGCAGAGTCGGCGGCGCGGGCGCGCACGCGGCGAGAAGCAGTATCCACGCCGCCGCGTACCGTTTGAAAATGCCTGCGTTCATACCGTCACCCAGTAGTTTAGAAAGCCACCAGATTATAGAATTTCTCGCTCAGTTTGACGACTTTCAGGGGGTTGAGGGCATTTGACAGGTTGTTTCAATACTCGTATACTTCCCATCGTTAATTTCTTCACCGTTGTCAGGGGGAGCACCATCCGCCTTCAGGAGGTTTCGTATGATGCAGGGCAGCGATAGCTTCCGGCTGATCGTGCGTCGGGGTCCACAACCCAACCAGAGCTACGAACTCAACAAAGACATCGTGACGCTTGGGCGGGATATCACCAACGACATCGTGATCAACGACCCGGAAGTGAGCCGTCATCACATGCGCCTCACGCGCGGAGCCGGTGGCTTCACCATTGAAGACCTCGGTTCGACCAACGGCACGTTCGTCAACGGGCCGCGTCTCACCGGCGCGCGCCCGCTGCGGGCGGGCGACATGGTCGGGCTGGGCGAGACGGTCACGCTGGCATACGAAATGTCGGTGGGCGCGGCGCCCGAAGCTGCCGAGCCGCCAAGCGGCGGCACAGTCGCCAGCCAGCCGCAGCGCAGCGCGCCGCAGTATCCGTCTCAGCAGCCGCAGTACAGCTATACCCCGCAGCAGCAGCCTGTACAGCAGCAGCCGCAGTCGCCGTATGGGCAGCCGCAGTCCCCCTACAGCCCGGTTTCGCCCGCGCCACCGGTACCCGGCGGCTACGAAGGCGAGTACGACCCCTATGCCGTGCGCGAGGAAGAGCCGCGCAACACCACCCGCTGGATTCTCATCGGCTGCGCCGGACTCAGCCTGTTCTGCTGCTGTTCAACGGTGTTGGGGCTGGTCTTCATCGACCAGGCGTGCCTGTGGGATCGCCTGCCGATCATCTATGATGTCCTGCGCGCGCTCGGCTACACCGCCGTGTGCAGCTAGGAATCGCTCAGTTGTGGGGATTTTTCGTAGAGGCGCGTAATGCGCCTCTACTGTTTTATAGCGAACTACTCGCTCGGCGCAACGCGCCGTAACAACTGCGCCGGGACCAAGCCGATCACGCAGATCACCCCGCCGACCAGCGCCATCTCGGTGAGCACCTGCACCGTCAGCCGGGCGTACACGTCAATCGCCGCCATTGGGTCGATCACCTGCTGACCTAACTCGGCAGCCGCCAGCAGCGCCAGCCGCTGCGACGCGAACGCCGTCAGCAGCGAGACGCTGATCGTCATGCCGAGCAGGCGCATGATGATCACCAGCGCCGACGCCGCCCCCAGCTTGTCCTGATCCGCCGCGTTGATGACCGACGCGCTGATCGGCGAGAACGTCAGTCCCAAGCCGATGCCGACGAGCGCCATCTCGACGGCGATCAGGCTGTCGGCAGCGTCGAGCGTCCACGTCTGCCAGATAGCACCGAAGCCCAGCACCGCCAGCCCCAAGCCAATGGTCGTCGTCCAGCGATAGCCGATACGGTCGCTCAGCCAGCCGCCGGGTACAGCCGCCAGCGCCATCGGCACGGTCAGCGCGGAAAGCAGCAAGCCCACCTGCAGCGCCGCCTGCGAAAGCTGGCTGGCGTCCGGCAGGCGAATGTTGACCAGAATCGGCACGCTGACCAGCCCGATCATCAGGCAGAAGCCGACGAACAGGTTGGTCACCAGCCCCGCCGACAGATTCCGTCGCCGGAAAATGTGCAGGTCGAACAGTGGGTCGCGCACCCGCGTTTCGACGAGGATGAACAGCGCGAACATCACCGCCGCCGCCGCCAGCACCGGCGCGGCATACGGCGGCAGCCCGCCCATATCCGAAAATTCGCTGGTCGAGGTGCTGATTTCGAGGTTCGCGCCCAGACCAA
Organism: Anaerolineae bacterium; assembly: GCA_020848855.1. Next base: position 5,134 of record JADLHH010000512.1, read on the forward strand.
GCACGAGGCAGGTCAGCGCCCCGACGATCAGAATCGTGCCCAGCCAGTCGAACCGCGCTTTCAGCCGCTCCTGCGGCACGTCGCGCAGCGTCCACCATGTCAGCCCCAGCGCCACCAGCGACACCGGGATATTGATCCAGAACAGCGCCCGCCAGTCCGGGGCATCCCAGTTCAAGCCCAGCGACCGGAAGAAATCGACGAACTGCCCGCTGTACTCGCCGAACAGCCGCACCATGATGCCGCCGTACAAATGCCCCAGCACCCAGCCGAGCGTATCGACCGCGCCGATCACGCCGAGCGGCTGCGCGCGCTTCGCTGCCGGGAACAGGTCGCCAACCAGCGCCAGGCTGACCGGGACGAGCGCGCCCGCGCCGAGCGCCTGAATCACACGCCCGATGATGATCGTCAGCAGCGCGACGCTGCCGGGGTCGGGACGCACGCCCTGCAGGCGGAACATCAGGTTGTACAGCATCTCGCTGAAGCCGCTCTGCGCGCGTGGGTCGACTTCGGCGACGACGAACGAGCCGATCATGAAGATGATCAGGCAGGCGATGAAGGCACGCCGCCGCCCAATCAGGTCGCTGACGCGTCCCATGAACGTCATGCTGACGGTGTAGGCGAGCAGGTAGCCGGTGACGACCCACGCCGCGTCGTCGATCACGCTCTCGACCGGGAGTTCGAGCTTGACGATGATTTCCGGCAGGAACGCCGAAACAATAGTCAGATCGAGCGAGCCGATGAACACCGGCACGCAGATCAGCGCCAGAATCAGCCAGGGTCGCCTCATGAAGCGGTGGCTTCCGGGGTGACGGAATCAATCGGAGCCAGCAGATTTTCGTCAGCGGGAGCGGTCGTCTCCGGCGTCACTCCTGCCGCTGCCGGCGGCGAAATTTCTGCCGGCGCGTCGATATCGTACACGTCAATCGTCCATTCCACCGGGTCAGCCGTCTCGCCCGGCTCCGGCGTGACGGTGAACAGGCTGTCGAATTCAGTGATGATGAAGCGCGCCGGGAACAGCGTCATCTGGTCGATGAACACGTCCACGTCGACCTTCCCGGTTGGCTCGATCAGGTTGCCGAACAACGCGGCGACCTTCGGACCGGCGGCGCTCGCCGTGATGTGATGCACGTCGGCGCCGTTTTCAAGCTGCGTGCCGCCGACGTACTTCAGGTCGATCAGCGCGTCGAGCGCCGCCTGAAAGCCGGTTTCCTCGGCGAGCAGCGTTTCCGGGTTGAAATCCGGCGCGAACGGCTGGTTGAGCCACTGATTGCCCGTCCAGATGGCGCGATACCACTGCTCCGCGCCGCGCGAGAACACGTCTACCTGAATGGGCAGCCCGGCGGCAAGCACGCGAATCGTCGCCTGCATCATGCCGGGCGCGACGTACTGTGCGACGGCGCGACGGAAGAAGACTGCCGCGTAATCCGTATAGAGGATATAATCGGGTCCCGTCTCGTCCACCGAGATGCGGAAGGTCTTCGCCGTGCGAATGTTGGTAGCGGCTTCTGTGATCAGGTTTATTGGGTCGGGCGGGGTCTCGGTCGCCGGCGCTGATGAGCAGCCCACCACCAGCACGACCAGAGCGATCAGTAACAGACGCAGCACAAGATCGTCCTTTCATGATCCATACGCTGAAAAGCACAGCCTATAGCATTATACGCGCAAGCCGGGGCGGAGTTGCGATAGAATGACTGAAAACGGTCGAAATTTACGGTCAGCGTAGGCGCTGCCATGTCCCGTTGTCGCCGCCGGAGAAGCGATAGATCGCCCCGTCCGGCGCGTCGATATAGAACGGGTTGGTTCCGCCGATGTTGTTCTCCCACTGGATGGTGCGCTGCTGGTTGATGATGCTGCTCGTCGCCCAGCCGATGGCGTTGTTCCACGTCCCGACCGGCGCGAGCGCCCGGTAGTATACCCAGTTGAACATCTCCTGCGGCATGAAGCGACCGGACGGCGGCGCGGTGGTATCGAGCGTTGCGCCGTCCCATCCGTTGATGTAGGCGATATAGCGCGCACCGTCGTAGGTCATCCCATAAACCCGGTTCAGCCCATTGGCACTCACGTAGATCATCAAGCCGCGCTCGAACGGCTGGTATCTGCCGTCAGAGGTCAGCCCGCTGGCAGGGCAGCCCGCGTTCGCCGGTGCGTACTGATTGCCGAAGAACCAGCTATACTGGCAGATGACGTTGATTTGCAGTGTCCGGTTGGTGACGATACCGTTGCGGGTGGCGGTCAGGCGGTAGTAGATCGTTCTGCCATAGGTGGTCGCCGCCGTGACGGTGTACTGCCCGGATGTCGTCACCTGGAGCGACTGCACCACCGCGCCCTGCTGCGAAAGTTGCTCCAGCAGCAGGCTGTCAGCATCTGCCAGCCACGCCAGCATGACCGTCGAATTGACGACCGCGTCGGTGGCGCTGGCGATAAACGTGGCGATCTGCGGTCCGACGAGCGTCGGGGTATACGTGGGCGTCGGCGTGTAGGTCTCGGTCGACATCGGGGTGGGCGTGTACGTCGGGGTGAAGGTCGCCGTCGGCGTGTAGGTGTCGGTGGATGTCGGCGTCAGCGTATCGCTGGGCGTAAATGTCGGCGTGGGCGTGTTGGTGAATGTCGGCGTATGCGTGAAGGTGAACGAGGGCGTGAACGTCAGCGACGCTGTGAAGGTCGGCACGGGCGTATCGGTGAATGTTGGCGTGAAGGTCGTCGTCTCGGTTGGCGTGAAGGTGGATGTGGGCACATCGGTCGCGGTTGGGACGGGCGTGTCGGTTGGGGTCTCAGTGAGTGTAGCGGTCGGAAGCTGCGCCAGCGTTGGAACGACTTGCGGCGCGGGCGGCTTGGTACAGGCGGCGGCGAACGCCAGCAGCAGGGCAAGGATGAGAATGTGAGGCGTTTTCGACGACATTGTTCACACTCCGCGTGGAGCCGCCCAATGATGTGCCGCTATGTGCTCATAATGATACTTTGGACTTGCGCCGCGTGCCAGCACGCGGAGTCGAGCGCCATGTCACGCTCGCTTCCCGCCCGCCAGACGAAGGCGCAGCCGGCGCTGCTGCGGCAGGTGACGCACACGCCGCGCGCGATTGCGACGGCAATCCCGACGGTCGTCAATGAGACAACGGGTGTGACAGAATCTGTCACAGAAACACCTGTTCCTTCGCCTGATATATGGGTGTTTGGCACATCTGCGGGCGGGAAAGATTTATTTGCGCAGCGCTTCGGCGCGGGCGAGCGCGTCCTGCTGCTGGTCGGCGGCATACACGGCGGTTGGGAAGCGAACACAGTCGAACTGATGCATCTGCTCATCGACCACTTCACGGCGCAGCCGCAGGATATCCCGCCCAATATCAGCGTGATCGTCGTCGCGGATGCCAACCCCGACGGTTCGGCGTATCCCGGCATCGCGCGCGGGCGCTTCAATGGCAGCGGCGTCGACCTCAACCGCAACTGGGGCTGCGATTGGTCACCCGATGCCTTCTGGCGACAGCAGCGTATCAGCGCCGGCTTGACGCCATTCTCCGAGCCGGAGTCGCGGGCGCTGCGCGACCTGATGCTGAGCGAGCGCCCGGCGGCGGCGTTGTTCTATCACAGCGCTGCCAGCGGCGTCTACGCGGGCGAGTGCGACGGTAATCATGGCTCGGCGGAACTGTCGGCGGTGCTGGGCGCAGCGACCAGCTATTCGTATGGCTCGACATTCAGCGCCTATCCGGTGACCGGCACGGCGGTGGACTGGGCGGACGGGCAGGGCATCCCCGCCGCCGACGTGGAACTGGCGTCGCACGCCGACAGCGAGTTCGAGCGCAACCTGCGCGGCATCCGGGCGGTGCTGGCATGGATCAGCGAGGACGGTTGAGGCGTCATGCTATAATCCGAGGCGACCCTATCTGTGTAATAGATAGCGTAGGGGCGAGGCACGCCTCGCCCCTACAGGAACGAATTTCCCAGGCATGGACACCCGCTATCTCACCCTTTCCGAACTGATCTACATCAACGGCGTCGTGCTGAACAAGCCGGAGATCGCCAGCGGCAAGCAGCAAATCCGCGACATTGGGCTGCTCGACGCGGCGGCGGCGCGCCCGGCGGCGACGGCGTTCGGGCAGGACGCCTACCCCACGCTGCGCGAGAAGGCGGCGGCGCTGCTCCATTCGGTGACGCGCAATCACCCGTTCACCGACGGCAACAAGCGCACGGCGGCGGTCGCGGTCGTGTTCATGTTCCGCGTCAACGGGCAGGCGGTGGTCTGGTCGCAGGACGACGCGCTGACGATGATCCTGCGGGCGGCGGAAGGCAGAGCCGGGCTGGACGAGCTGGCGGCGTGGTTTCCGCTGGCGGAACGCCCATATGCCGTCGAGCCGGACGCCGACGGCGATGCCCGCCTGATCGCCCAAATCGTCGCCGAGCAGAAGGGGCTGCTGGATGAACTCGCCCGACGATAAGCCGATTCGCTACTTGACGGCATCCGACATCTACAACATCAACGACACCGTGACGGGTGGGCGTACCTTCGTGCGCGACGTGAACCTGCTCAACTACGCCGTGCGCCGCCCGAAGCTGGAACTGTTCGGCGAAGTCCAGTACCCCACGCTGATCGACAAGGCAGCGGCGCTGCTGCACTCGGTCGCCTACCACCACCTGTTTGCCGACGGCAACAAGCGCACGGCGATTCTCGCCGTCAGGCTGTTTCTGCAAGCCAACGGCTATCGCCTCACCTGGGACGACGCCACCCAGCAGGCGTTCATTCTGGAGATCGCGCAGGGCAGGCACGATGTGGCGCAGATCGCCGAGCAATTGGCGCAGTACGTTGCGTCGGAATAGCGCCCCGACTACCGCGATTTGCCCGCCGATGGCATAATCGGCGTGACCGTTCCACACGGAGACATGCTCGTTATGCTGCCCGACCGCCTCGCTGCCTACCGCGCTGCGCCGTTGGGCGACCTGCTGGCGATTCTGCTGCGCCAGTTCCGCCGCCCGCTTGCCGAACGCGGCATCCACCTGACCGATCCCGAAGCGGAAGCGCTCGCTCACGCCATCGCCGAGCGCCGGGCAGACGACGCGCGTATCCAGCCTATCCGCGCGGCGCTGGCTGCCCTCATCGAAGAAAGCCGGGCGCTGCTGGCGGGCTGGAATCTCTCGTTTCAGCAGTCGCTTGACGCCGAGATCAGCGACATTCCCGGCTGGGAAAGCACCGCCGAGTTCCTCGAAATCGCAGAGCAGAAAGCCAACGCCGAGCTGCGCATCTCGACCGGCGGGGCGCTGCTGCTCGCGCTCGGCGACCGGCGCTGCGTCGATGACCTGCGCTTCCTGGTCGGGCGCGGCGACGATGATCTCGACGCCGTGATCGCGCGGCGCGTGCTGGCGTTCGCGGACAGCACCGGCGCTATCTGAAACTATATGACGCAGCGGTTTTCATCATCCTCGATTTGCGCTATAATATTCACACAAATGTTCTATTGAGCGGTTAGCTATCAGCAGTCAGCGAATAAAATTAACCTGCTGCATCGTCCCGGCTGATTGCTGACCGCTGATTGCTGAAAGCTGGGTCATGGCAAAAACACGCAGCACCTACGTATGCCAGAACTGCGGGCGACAAACGCCGCGCTATTTCGGACGCTGCCCCTCGTGCGGCGAATTCAATACGATGGTCGAGGAGATTCACGAGGTCAGCAAGGGGAACACCCGCCAGCGGGTCGTGCTGCCGCAGAGCCAGCCGCAGCGCCTCGCCGAGATCAGCGGGGAAGCCGGGCAGCGCCTGACCGTGCCGATTGGCGAGTTCAACCGCGTGCTGGGCGGC
>JADLHH010000513.1 GCA_020848855.1 Anaerolineae bacterium
CAGGCGCGGGTTGTCAATGAGCTGCTGCGCCAGCGTTTCGAAACCGTCCTGCCCGCTGTCATGCGCGAGACCGGCTTCGACATGTGGCTCATCATCTGCAACGAAGACAACCACGACCCGGTTTTCACCACCCTCATCCCCTGGGAATGTTGGGCACCCATCCTCCAGATGGTCGTCTTCTTCGACCGGGGCGCGGAGCAGGGCGTCGAGCGTATCAACATCTCGCTCACCGACATGCAGGGCTTGATGCAGGATGTCTGGAACCTCGAAAGCCCGCACGATCAGTGGGAAACGCTGCGCCAGATCATCGCCGAGCGCAGCCCGAAGCGCATCGGCATCAACGTGTCCGATGTCATCTGGGCAGCCGATGGCTTGACCGCCGCCCTGCGCGATAAGCTGGTCGACACCCTCGGCGGCGACCTTGCCTCGCGCCTCACCTCCGCCGAAGCGCTCGCCATCCGCTGGCTGGAGCACAAGACCCCGGCGGAGCTGCAGATTTACCATCACGCCTGCGCCATCGGGCACGCCATCATCCGCCGCTGCTTCTCCCGCGACGTGATCACGCCCGGCGTCACGCCTATCGACGATATGCGCTGGCATTACTGGCAGGCGGTACACGATCTCGGATTGACGGTGTCATTCCCGCCGTTCTTCGTCATGCGCCGCGCGCAGGCTGCCGTCGAATACTGGGGGAAGGACGACCGCATCATCCGCCCCGGCGACATGCTCCACTGCGATGTCGGCGTCAAGTACCTGCGCATGATCACCGACCATCAGGAACTCGCCTACGTGCTGCGCCCCGGCGAAACCGACGCCCCGGCGGGCTTGCGCGCCGGCATGGCACAGACCAACCGCCTGCAGGACGTGTTCACGGCGTCGTGGGCGGAAGGGCTGAGCGGCAACGAAATCCTGAACAACGCCCTGCAAACGGCGCGCGCGCAGGGCATCGACCGTCCGCGCATCTACTCGCACTCGCTCAGCTTCTTCCTGCACGAGCCGGGTCCGCTGATGGGGCTGCCCTGGGAGCAGGTCAACTGCGCCGGGCGCGGCGATGTGCGCATGAGCTGCGACACGACCTACACGGTCGAGCTGAGCACCAACTACCTCGTGCCGGAGTGGGGGAATCAGGACGTGCGCTTCAGTCTGGAACAGGACGCCGCTTTCCTGCGCTCCGGCGTCGAATACCTCGATGGTCGCCAGACTGCGTTCCATTTGCTCTAGCCATCATCGTAGGGGCGCACCCGTGTGTGCGCCCCTTGCAGGAAACACGGGTGTAGGGACGTTATCGCCCTACGACGGTGCGCCTCATGTGTTGGGACACTGTTGGCGTCGGCGTTACAATTGGGCGACCGGTTGAGTAACAGGAACAGGTCATGGAAAATCAGCAGACAGCATCCCAAACGACCGCCGACATGGACGAGGAGTACGACTGTTTTATCGAACGTTACCCTGCCTATGCCGCCACCGCCGTCCTCGATCAACTCCGCGCCACCGACTACGCCCGTTTAGACCAATCAGGACAAATCTATCTCGATTACACTGGCGGCAGCCTGTACGCCGCTTCGCAGCTTCACCAGCACATGGCGCTGCTGGCGCAGGGCGTCTACGGCAACCCCCATTCCAGCAACCCCACCTCGCAGGCGGCGACCCACCTCGACGAATCCGCCCGCAATTACGTCCTGCGCTACTTCAACGCCAGCCCGGACGAATACCTGGTGATCTTCGCGCCCAACGCCAGCGGCGCGCTCAAGCTGCTCGCCGAATCGTATCCGTTCGCGCCCGGCGGCAGGTATCTGCTGACATTCGACAATCACAACTCGGTCAACGGCATCCGCGAATTCGCCCAGCGCGCCGGAGCCGAAGTGATCTATGCCCCGGTCGTCCCACCGGATTTGCGCATCGATGCCGAGCGGCTGCAAGCGCAGTTGGACACCATCGCACCCGGCACGAACAACCTGTTCGCCTACCCGGCGCAGTCCAATTTCAGCGGCGTCCAGCACGACCTCGGCTGGATCGAGCGGGCGCACGCGCGCGGCTGGGACGTGCTGCTCGACGCCGCCGCCTTCACGCCTACCAACCGCCTCGACCTCAGCCAGTACCAACCGGATTTCGTCGCTCTGTCCTTCTACAAGATTTTCGGCTATCCCACCGGCATCGGCGCGCTGCTCGCCCGCCGCGACCGCCTGGACAAGCTGCGCCGTCCCTGGTTCGCTGGCGGCACGATCACGCTCGCCACCGTCAGCCCCAACAAGCATTACCTGCACGGCGGCTCCGAAGCCTTCGAGGACGGGACGATTGACTACCTGAACCTGCCCGCCGTCGAGATCGGTCTCCGGCACATCGAAAGCATCGGCGTGGACGTGATTCACGACCGCGTCATCGCCCTGACCGGCTGGCTGCTCGACCAGCTAACCGCGCTGCGCCACAGCAGCGGCGCGGCGCTGCTGCGCGTCTACGGCCCCGTCACCACCGAAGCGCGCGGCGGCACGATTTCGCTCAATTTCTACGATCCGAACGGCGTGATCATCGACTACCGGCGGCTGGAGCAGCTCGCCAACGAGCGCAATATCTCGCTCCGGTCGGGCTGTTTCTGCAACCCCGGCGCGGGCGAAACTGCCCTCGGTCTGACCGAAGCGGAACTCAGCGCCGCGCTCGAAGCAGACCAGCGCATGACCCTGCCCGAACTCATGACCGTGCTGGGGCGCGTGCTCGGCGCGCTGCGCATCTCGGTCGGCGTCGCCTCGAACTTCGCCGACGCTTACCAGTTCGTGCAGTTCGCCCGCACCTTCATCGACCGACCCGCCGAAACGGTATGACCCCTCATGCGACATGACCACTGTAGGGGCGCAGCGCTGCTGCGCCCTCACCGTCAAAAGCGAATCGCCCTGCGAAAAGTGACCAATGGCAGGCAGCCGACCTTTAACTGTTCACTTTCAACTGCTGTTACTCCAGGCAAAAATCATTCTTGGAAGAGATTTATTTCCGCTGGTTTTGCTTAGAGAGGTTCGCTTATGGACGCACTCACTCTCGCTCGTTTGCAGTTCGGCATCACGACCGTTTATCACTTCTTCTTCGTCCCGCTCAGCATCGGCTTGGCTATCCTCGTCGCCCTCATCCAGACGCAGTACGTCCGCACCGGCGACGAGAAATACAAGACGAGCGCCAAATTCTGGGGCAAGCTGCTTGTCATCAATTTTGCGATGGGCGTCGTCACCGGCATCGTGCAGGAATTCCAGTTCGGCATGAACTGGTCGGAATATTCGCGCTTCGTCGGCGATATCTTCGGCGCGCCGCTGGCGGTCGAGGCGCTGGTCGCCTTCTTCATCGAATCGACTTTCCTCGGCGTGTGGATTTTCGGCTGGGATAAGCTGGGCAAGCGCGCGCATCTCGCCGCCATCTGGCTGGTGGCGCTCGCCTCAACCATTTCGGCGTTCTGGATTCTGGTCGCCAACTCGTTCATGCAGAACCCGGTCGGCTACCGCATCGCCGAAAGCGGTCGCGCCGAAATGACCGACTTCTTCGCCGTCATCACCAATCCCAACGTCCTGCTCCAGTTCCCGCACGTCGTCCTCGGCGCGCTCACCACCGGCGCGTTCTTCATGCTCGGCATCAGCGCGTTCCATCTGCTGCGCAAGACCCACACCAACCTGGCGATGTTCCAGTCCTCGGCGCGCCTCGCGCTGGTGATCGGCACGGTCGCCGTGCTGCTGACGATGGGCTTCGGGCACGCGCAGGGGCAGCGCATGGCAGATACCCAGCCGATGAAGCTGGCGTCTGCCGAAGGTCTGTGGGAATCGGAAGACCCGGCGGGCTTGTCCATGTTCCAGATCGGCAACGAAGCCGACCGCACCTCGGTCATCAACATCCGCATCCCGTCGCTGCTCAGCTTCCTCACCTACAACACGCCCAACGGCGAAGTCCAGGGCATCAACGACCTGCAGGCGCAGTATGAAGCGCAGTATGGACCCGGCGACTACGTGCCGCCTGCCATCTGGCTGACCTACTGGAGCTTCCGGGCGATGGTCGGCACGGGCGCGCTGATGTTCGTACTGGGCATCGCCGGCATCTACCTGAGCTACACCGACCGCCTCGGCAGTTATCGCTGGCTGCTGCGCATCCTCGTGCTGGCGCTGTTCCTGCCCTATATTGCCAATTCGACCGGCTGGCTGCTGACCGAAGTCGGACGCCAGCCCTGGATCGTGCAGGGCTTGATGACCATCGATCAGGCGGTCTCGCCCGCCGTTTCGACCGAAATGCTGGCGATCACGCTCGTCGGCTTCACCCTGATCTACGCCCTGCTCATGGTCGCCGACATTTATCTGCTGCAAAAGTTCGCCCGTGACGTGAACGACGAAGCCGCCCCGCCCAAACCGGCGAAGCAGCCCGCACGCTCGCGTCAGGGTGCGTACTAAGGAGGAATGATCGTGGACTATGTGACTCTGCAAAACCTGTGGTTCCTCCTGATCGCCGTGCTGTTCATCGGCTTCTTCGTCCTCGAAGGCTACGACTACGGCGTCGGCGTGCTGCTGCCCTTCGTCGGCAAGACCGACGACGAGCGCCGCATGGTCATCAACTCGATTGGACCGTTCTGGGACGGCAACGAAGTCTGGCTGCTGACGGCGGGCGGCGCGATGTTCGCCGCCTTCCCCAACTGGTACGCCACCCTGTTCAGCGGCTTCTATCTGGCGCTGTTCCTCATCCTGTTCGCGCTGATCGTGCGGGGCGTCGCCTGAGAGTTCCGCAGCAAGGACAAGCACCCCAACTGGCGGCGTCTGTGGGACGCGGCGCTGTTCATCGGCGGATTCCTGCCCGCGCTGCTGTGGGGCGTCGCCGTCGGCAATATCGTGCGCGGTGTGGCGATTGACGGAACCATGAACTACGTCGGCACGTTTGGCGACCTGCTCAACCCGTATGCGCTGCTCGGCGGTGTGCTCACCCTGACGCTGTTCACGCTGCACGGCGGGCTGTTCCTCGAACTCAAGACCTCCGGCATCGTCCGCGAGCGCGTCCAGCGCATCGTGCGGCTGCTGTGGCTGCCCGTCACCGTGATCGCCCTGCTGTTCGTCGCCTACAGCGCCGCCGAAACCGACATGTTCACCGACATCACCATCCTGCGGGTCGTCGGGCTGGTTGCCGCCGTCGCCGGGCTGCTGTTCACCGGCGCGATGATCTACACCAGGCGTTACGGGCGCGCCTTCCTCGGCACGGCGATTACGCTGGTCGGCACGGTCGTGCTGGTGTTCTGGACGCTGTTCCCGCGCGTCATGCCCTCAACGCTGGGCGACGCCTTCGACCTGACCATCTACAACGCCTCGTCGAGCGAATACACGCTCGGCGTGATGACCATCGTCGCCCTGTCGGTCGTGCCAATTGTGCTGGCGTATCAAATCTGGACGTATTACGTCTTCCGCAAGCGCCTGACCTCCGAGACGCACCTCGAATATTGATCCCGGCTTCGCGTCGGGAAACGTCTGTAGGGGCGCACCCGTGTGTGCGCCCCTACATTTTCCCCTGGCGTCTTGGCGTCTTGGTAAGATCAAGTCGAAAACTGGAAAAAGAGATTGAACCGCCAAGACGCCAAGAACGCCAAGAATGAGCAGGACGGGCGCAGCGTGCTGCGCCCTTACAGAGAATGACGCTCGGCGTTTTCAACCGATGAGCTTGAATCTACTTTGGCGGTTTACCATCTTTTCTCGTCTGCGATCCATCCTGGCGCTGCCCGCTTTGCTGGTAAACTCCCCGCATGGATAAACGCCTGCTAACCGAAGCCCGCCGGGCGCGCGCCGGCTTGCTGCTCGCCGCGCTCTTGCAGCTTGCCGCCGGTCTTTGCCTGATCGCCGGATCGTTCGCCCTCGCCCGCGTGATCGCCCATGCCTTCCTCGACCACGCCCCGCTCGACCAGCTTGCTGCGCCGTTGCTGCTGGTCGCGGGCTTCGCGTTGGCGCGGGCGATCTGCGCGTGGGGCGCGCACGTCGCCGCCGCCGACCTGTCGATCCGCGTCCGGCTCGACCTGCGCCGCCGCCTGCTGACGCATCTCGCCGCGCTGGGTGCATCGTTCGTGCAGGGCGAGCGCACGGGCGATCTGGTCGCCACCACGTCCAAAGGCATCGACTCGCTCGACCCGTATTTCCGCGACTACCTGCCCGCCCTGATCACCGCCGTCCTCGTCCCATTGGCGACGCTCGCCGTCGTCCTGCCGCTGGACGCGCTGACCTTCGTCGTGCTGCTGCTCACTGCGCCGCTCATCCCGCTGTTCATGGCGCTGATCGGCATGGCGGCGGGCGCGCTGGCGAAGCGCCAGTATGCCGAAATGAGCTTCCTCAGCGCCCACTTCCTCGACGTGATGCAGGGCTTGACCACGCTCCGGCTGTTCAACCGCAGCCGCCACCAGATCGACACGATCGCCCGCTTTTCCGGTGAATTCCGTGCCGCGACGATGGGCGTGCTGCGCGTCGCCTTTCTCTCGGCGCTGGC
>JADLHH010000514.1 GCA_020848855.1 Anaerolineae bacterium
GCGTCCCAGTGGCGCGGCTGGCGGCGGCGCACGCGGCGCTGAAAGACCGCAAGAACTAAGCGCGGAACAGGCATTACCGGGGCGGTTTGCCGACGGAAGATGGTCGGCAGACCGCTCTTTTATTTCCCCCTCGCGTTGTGTTTTCTGGCGGCTTCATGTATAAACGAGAATCGATACTCGCGGTACTTGGATGTGGAGCCGCATGTCATTCACAGGCAGACTTGACCACCGCAGTGCGGCACCAGAACTGCCGGATCAGCCCATTCGTCTCGTCCCCGTCCATGCGTGGATTGAACTGTTGATCACCACCGGCGTCCTCGTCGCCGCCGTGCTGTGGGGGTTCTTCGGCACGCTGACCCTGTCAGTCGAGCGTGCCGGCACGCTGACGCTGAGCAGCCAGAAGCCGGAAGCCGTCACCTACGTCAACGCAGCGCAGGCGAGCGTCGTGCATCCGGGGATGACCGCCCGCGTGGTGCTGCACAGCACCGGCGAAGTGTTCACCGGCGAAATCAGCCGCGTTGTCCTCTCGCCGACGACACCTGAAGCGGCGGCAGTCGTCGGGGCGCTGGACGGCAGCCCGATCTACGAAATCCGCGTGACGCTCACGTCGTCCGTCTTCTGCGAGGGGTCACCCTGTCATATTTCCATCGTAACCGGCACGGTACGCCCGATCAGCCGAGTGCTTCCCGTCATCGAATAGCATCATGAGCCGCCGCGTCGATACCCCCACCCTCCTCCAAACCGATACCGCCGAATCGGGCGCGGTATCACTCGGCATTGTGCTGCGCTATTACGGCAATTTCACGCCGCTTGAGGAACTCCGCTATGCCTGCGCCGTCACCCACGACGGCAGCAGCCTCGGCAATCTGATCAAGGCGGCGCAGTTTTACGGCTTGGAAGCCGAATGGCTGCAGTGCGGCATCGCCGATATGCGCGACCTGCCTATGCCGCAGATCGTGCCCTGGTACGGCGACCAGTTCGTCGTGCTCGAAGGCTTTGGCAGGCGCGTCGTGTATCTCAACGATCCGGCATACGGACGCCGAACCGTTACGCTTGGCGAATTCGAGGATGGCTTCGGCAGCGTGACGGTCGTGCTGCGACCAACCGGGGCGTTTCAGCGCGCCGGGCAGCCGTTCGAAGTCCGACGGGCGCTGGACGACCACCTGCGCGGGACGCGGACGGCGCTCCTCTATCTGGCGATCATCAGCCTGTTTCTGCTCGTCCCCGGCATTCTGCTGCCGTCGTTCCTGCGCGTTTTCGTGGATGACATTCTGAGCGCCGGGCAGAACTGGATCAGCGCGCTGCTGTTCGGCATGAGCATCACCGGCGTGTTCGCTGCGCTGCTGACGTGGCTCCAGCGGCTGTCGCTGCTGCGGCTGGAGTCGCGCATCGGCACGCGCGCGTCGCTCGACCTGCTTTGGCACGTCCTACATTTGCCGGTCGCTATCAGCTCGCAGCGCTCCGGCGGCGATTTCGCGGCGCACATCGCGTCGGGCGAGCGCGCCACCCGGCTGATCTTCGGCGCACCCGCCGTCGTGACCATCAACGTGCTGCTGAGCATTTTCTTCGCGCTGGTCATGCTCCAGTACAGCGTGATCCTGACGGTGATCTGCATCCTGTTTTCGGTGTTCAGCCTGCTGATCTTCGGCATCATCTTGCGCCGCCAGCGCGATACTGCCCGCATTATGCTCCACGAGCGCGGCAGGCTGGCGGCGTCGCTGATGGACGGCTTGCGCGTGCTGGAGTCGTTCAAAGCGAGCGCGACGGAAAAGCTGCTGCTCGCCCGCTGGACGGACGCGCACGCCCGCGCCGTCAGCGCCGAACAGGAACTCGGCAGTTCGACCAACCTGCTGTCGGCAGTGTCGATCTTCCTGATCGGCATGAACGTGGCGATCCTGCTGATCGGCGGCGGCGCGCTGGTCATGCAGGGCGCGCTGACCGTCGGGATGCTGGTCGCCTACCAGAGCCTGCTGATCAGCTTCAGTCTGCCGGTCGGGCAGTTGCTCAACCTGAGCGGACGCCTGCAGGAAGGCGAAAGCGAGCTTCGGCGCGTCGAGGACGTGTTCGCCAACAATTCAGCCGACCCTCACGCCGAGCCTGCCGAGGCGTTTGCGCTGACCGGGCAGCTTGAGCTGCGCGGCGTCAGTTTTGGCTACCACCCGCTGCAGCAGCCGTTCATCGACGATTTTTCGCTCACCATTCGCCCCGGTCAGCGCGTGGCACTGGTGGGCGCGCCGGGGAGCGGCAAATCGACCATCGCCCGCCTGATCACCGGCTTGTACCCGGCGTGGGAAGGACAAATCCTGTTCGACGGACTGGAACGCACCGCTATCCCGCCCGCCGCGCTCAGCAGCGCGGTCGCGCTGGTCGACCAGCAGGTCACGCTGTTCACCGCGACGGTGCAGGAAAACCTGACGCTGTGGAACGAATACTCGGCGCTGACCGACCTGTGGCGCGCGGCGAAGGATGCCTGCATCCACGAGACGATTTTGCGCCGCCCCGACGGCTACAACCATCTGGTTGAGGAAGATGGACGCAATTTCAGCGCTAGCGAGCGCCAGTGTCTTGAAATCGCGCGGGCGCTGGTCGACAACCCAACACTGCTCATTCTGGACGAAGACACCAGCGCGCTCGACCCGGTCACCGAAGCGAAAGTGCTGGAAAATCTCGGCTGGCGCGGCTGCGCCTGTCTGGTCATCGCGCAGCGGCTGACGCCGGTCGTCGGCTTCGACGAGATCATCGTGATGGAAGCGGGAACAGTCGCCGAGCGCGGCACGCACGCCGAACTGATCGAGCGCGGCGGGCTGTACGCGCGGCTGTTCGCCGCCGAAACCCGCGCCACCGAACCGGCGCGCGCGCCTTACAGCCGGCTGCAGCCGGCATGGCTCCGGCAGCCGGCGCGTTCGCTGGCTGTCCGTTCGGGCAGCGCCGAAACGCCCGGCACGGAACCCCGCGACCCGCCGCGCGACCTGCGCGGTCTGCTGCGGGTCGCGCTGGAAGCAGCGGGCGGCGCATCGCTGCTCGTGATTGCCGCCGGATTGATCGTCGGGCTGCTCGGCTTGGCGCTGCCGCTGGCGACGACGGTCGTCATCGACACTGCCACCACCACCGGCGACCGCCGTCTGCTGCAATCAATCGGACTCGTGCTGGCGCTGGCGGCGCTGGGGCTGGCAACCTTCCAGTGGATTCGCGGGGCGGCGGTGCTGCGCGTGCAGGCAGCGCTCGACCAGCGGCTCCAGCCGGCGCTGTGGGATCGGCTGCTCAGGCTGCCCGCCTCGTACCTGCGCCCGTTCACGTCGGGCGATCTGGCAGATCGCGCGCTCAGCTTCGACGCCATCAAATCGACGCTCGGCGATCTGGCGGCGCTGTCGCCGGTCGCCGCCGTCTTCGCGGTCGTCAATTTCGGGCTGCTGCTGTACTTCGACGTGCCGCTGGCGCTGTTCGCCGTCGCACTGATCGCCGGCTCGCTCGCGCTGGCATATGGTATCGGCGGAATCGGACTGCACTTCGAGCGGCTGCGCGCCGAACTCAAGGGTGAATCGTCCGGGCTGATGCTGCAAATGCTCAACGGGCTGATCAGGCTACGCGCCGCCGGAGCCGAAGACCGCGCGCTCGGCATGTGGGCGCAGTTGTTCATCTGGCAGCAGCGCCTGCGCTTCAAGACGCAGCGCGCCCAGAGCCTAGCCGCCATGTTTGCCGCCGCCTTCCCGCTGCTGGGGGCGATGGTGATCTTCGCGCTGGTGTACGCGCGAGGCAGCCTGACGCTGAGCCAGTTCGTCGGCTTCAATGTCGCGTTTTTCCAGTTGAGCCTCGCCACTGCCAGCCTGTGCCGCACGCTCGCCGCGCTGCGACAGGCAGCCCCGGCGCTGGCGCGCCTGCAGCCGCTGGTGCAAACTATCCGCGAAGACAGCCCCGGCAAGCATGTGCCGGAACTGCTGGCAGGCGCGATCACCGTGCGCAACGTCTCGTTCCGCTACGCCGACGGGCTGCCGCTGGTCGTGAGCAACCTCTCCTTCCACATCGAGCCGGGCGAGTTCATCGCCATCGTCGGCGCGTCCGGCGCAGGCAAATCGACGCTGGCACGGCTGCTGCTCGGCTTCGAAAAGCCAACGGTCGGCGAAATCTTCTACGATGATCAGCCGCTCTCGACCCTGAACACGGCGGCGCTGCGGCGGCAGGTCAGCGCCGTGCTGCAGGAATCGCGCGTTTTCAACAGCAACGTGTGGAGCAACATCAGCGGCGTGTATGAACTCGACGAAGACGAAATCTGGCGAGCGGCGCGCGCTGCCGGGATCGCCGACGACATCCGTCGGATGCCGACGGGGCTGAAGACCCACGTCGAACACAGCGGCGGCGCTTTCACGACCGCCCAGCGCCAGCGCCTGTTGTTCGCCCGCGCGCTGGCGGCGCAGCCCCGCATCCTGCTGCTGGACGATGCCACGAACGCGCTCGACGACCACGCGCAAACCCAGTTGATGCGCGCACTCCGGTACGTTGCCGCCACTCGGATTGTGATCACCAGCCGCCTGACCGCCGCCGCTGCCGCCGACCGGATTCTGGTCGTCGAAGCGGGGCAGATCGTCGAAAGCGGCACCTACGCCAGCCTCGTCCGCGCCGGCGGGCACTTCACGGCGCTGGCGCAAACCCAGCAGCGCTAGTTGTGTTCAATATGCCCGAAAAACCGCGCCGTTTTTCCACGTTTTCGAATCTACCCCGGAACGGGTAGATGAGTTATTTTGCGGAGACCGTGACATTGTCTTAAACTTATGAACGGTTAATCAACTTCCGAGGAGGTTCCTGTATGCGCCAACGATCTCGTTTACTTATACTGATGTTCATTGTCATGAGCCTGGTGGACTCTCTTGTCCCCGCCGCTGCCCAAGACAGGATCGTCTGTGCGTTCGTGCCCTCCTCGGACAGCGAGACTGTCCTCGCGGGCGCCACACAGCTGACCGATCTGATCGCCGAAAAGACCGGCATTCAGATCACGCCGGTGGTGGCAACCGACTTCTCCGGCGTCGTCGAGGCGGTCTGCAACGGCGAAGCCGAGATGGCGGCGCTCAATACCTTCAGCTACATCCTCGCCCACAGCCGGGGCTGCGCTGACGTTGCCATGGTTTCGCTGCGCTTCGGCTCGGCGTTCTACAGCGGGCAGATCATCACCCGCGCCGACAGCGGCATTGAAACCCTCGCCGACCTGGCGGGCAAGACCTTCTGCCGTCCTGACCCGCTCAGCACCTCCGGCTGGGTCGTCCCGTCGATCACCCTGCAAGCCAACGGCATCAACCCTGACACCGACCTCCAGATCGTCGACGCCGGTGGGCACCCGCAGGTTGTGACTGCCGTGCTGAACGGCGACTGCGATGCCGGCGCGACGTTCGTTGACGCTCGCACCGACGAGCAGAAGGCGGATACGATCGTTGTCGCCGAATCTGCGCCGATCCCTAATGACACCATCAGCTTCGCGACCGACTTCGACGCCGAAACACGCGATGCCGTCGTCGCCGCGCTGCTGGAAATCGCCAGCGACCCGCTGACCGCGCCGATCCTGAGCGACACCTACAACTGGGGCGGTCTGGCAGAGGCGGACGACGGTTTCTTCGATGACTTCCGTCAGCAGTTGGACGCCGCCGGTGTTCAGATCGAAGAACTCGCGCCTACCCCTGCGCCCGCCGCCACGAGCGATACCGCTCTGGGCACGGAAGAAGACCCGATTGTCTGGGCGTTCGTACCGTCCGCCGACAGCGAAACCGTCCTCGCCGGCGCATCCCAGCTTACCGACCTGATTCAGGAACAGACCGGGCTGTACATCTCGCCGGTGGTGGCGACCGACTTCTCCGGCGTGATCGAGGCGATGTGCAACGGCGAAGCCGACCTGGGCGCGCTGAACACCTTCAGCTACATCCTCGCCCACCGCCGGGGCTGCGCCGACGTGGCGATGGTCTCCACCCGCTTCGGCTCGACCTACTACAGCGGGCAGATCATCACCCGCGCCGACAGCGGCATCGAGACGCTGGCGGATCTCGTCGGCAAGACCTTCTGCCGCCCTGACCCGCTGAGCACGTCCGGCTGGATCGTCCCGTCGATCACCCTGCGCGCCAACGGTGTCAACCCCGATACTGACCTGACCATCGTCGATGCCGGTGGGCACGACTCGGTTGTCACCGGGGTCATCAACGGCGACTGCGACGCTGGCGCGACGTTTGTCGACGCCCGTACCGACGAGCAGAAGGCAGATACGGTCGTCATCCAGGAAAGCGCGCCGATCCCGAACGACACGATCAGCTTTGCCGCCAACCTGCCGGAAGAAATGAAGCAGCAAATCGTCGCCGCGCTGACTGCGATTGGCGCGGACGAGGCGTATACCGACCTGCTGACCGAAACCTATAACTGGGGTGGTCTCGTTCCGGCGAGCGACGCCTTCTTCGACGACTTCCGCCAGCAGTTGGACGCGGCGGGAATCAGCATTGACGACCTGAACTAACCGCAACATCGGGGGCGGGCAGCGGCTTGCGAAACAACCGCGCCTGCCCCTTCCAGACCATCGGGACGCGGCAGCCGCGCCCAGTCATCGAAACAGACGAACATGCTACGAGTAGTCAATCTCACCAAAGTTTATGACAACGGCACAGTCGCGCTTAAAAACGTCAGCTTTGAAGTCCAGCAGGGCGAATTTCTTGCCGTGATTGGCTTGAGCGGATCGGGGAAATCGACGCTGCTGCGCTGCATCAACCGCCTGATCGACCCGACCGAGGGCGAAATCTGGCTGGACGATTTCAACATGACCGCCCTCAAGGGCAGCGAACTGCGCGCCGCCCGGCGACGCATTGGCATGATCTTCCAGCAGTTCAACCTCGTGCGGCGGTCGAGCGTCATCACCAACGTCCTGACCGGACGACTGGGCTACACCCCGCCAATCTGGAGCCTGGGCAACCGCTTCTCCAAAGCCGACTATCAGCGCGCGATGGACGCGCTGGCGCGCGTCGGCATTCAGGACAAAGCGCGCATCCGGGCGGATCAACTGAGCGGCGGGCAGCAGCAGCGCGTCGGCATCGCCCGCGCGCTCATGCAGGACCCGGAACTGATCCTCGCCGACGAGCCGGTCGCCAGCCTCGACCCGGTGCTGGCGCACTCGATCATGGGGTATCTGGAAGAACTGAACCGCAACGACGGGCGCACCGTCATTTGCAGCTTGCATTATCTCGACCTCGTCCAGCGCTACGCCGACCGCGTGATCGGGCTGCGCGCCGGCGAGATCGTTTACGAAGGCAGCCGCGAACAGATTCGGCAGTTGACCGACGCGGAATTTGCCGAGATTTACGGCGAGGAGGCGCAGCGCCTCGGAAGTCTCACGGGGGCGTAAATCATGACTACAGCAGCCCAGGCACGCGAACAAACCCAATCGCCTCAGCCTCGTCAACCCGTCGGGCGCAGCCCATTACTCGCGGCGCTGCTGGCGTTGATCCCCGGCGTGGGGCATTTCTACGTCAACCAGCGACTGCGCGGCATCATCCTGCTGCTGCTCCTGCCGCTGATGGCAGTCCTGACCCTGTGGCGGCTTGAAGTCTCCGGGGTCAACCTCGGCGCGGTACTCAACGGCACGCAGCCGACCGGCGACTTCACCAGCAACGCCACGTCGCACTTCAGCATGGCAATCGTGCTGTTCGTCATGCTGGTGCTCATCTATCTGTGGAGCATCTGGGATGCTTACAGCGGCGCGGGCGGCAGGATGCTGTCACCGCGCCTGCCGTTCTTCATGCTGTTCCTCGTCGCCTTCATCGTCGGCTGGGACGTAACCCAGATCAACCTGTACAAGGCGATCACCGAAATCGGCGATATCGTGCCGCGACTGTCACAGCTTGCCTGGCCCTGGGATCAGGCGCTCGTCGCGGGTGAGATCAATATCGAATCATCGGCGCAGTGGGATACGCCCTGCACCAGCGATGCCCCGAACCCGCCAGAAGAAATCGCGGGGCAGCCGTACCTTCGTATCGAGCCGACCTGCGGCGAGATTTCCGGTCCGGCGCAGCTTGACGGCTCGCGCACGCTCGGCACGGAGATCACGGTCGTCGGGCGCGGCTTCAAGCCGGGCGAGCCGGCGACTCTGTATTGGCGTCCACAAAGCATCCCGGAATTTCGTCCTCGCGCCAACGGCACGCCGATCGTGCTGACGCCGGATGAAGAAGGCGCGTTCCGCTTCACGTTCAACGCGCCGAATTTCACGATCCCCAGCGTGGCAGTCGGCACTATCTCCAGCACAGTCATCGTCCGGCAGGTGGAATCCGAGGGCAACTTACGCCCAAGCTCTGACCTGGTGCTGGCGCTCAGCCTGATGGTCGAGACGATCTATCTCGGCTTGATGGCGACCTTCTTCGGCACGGTGCTCGCCATCCCGCTGAGCTTCATCGCCGCGCGCAACCTGATGTCCGAAAACGTCATCATGCGAGGGATTTATTTCGTCACGCGCACGCTGCTCAACGTGATCCGCTCGATTGAGCCGCTGATCTGGGCGATCATCGCGGCGGCATGGGTCGGGCTGGGTCCGTTCGCGGGCATGATCGCGCTCACACTGCACTCGATTGCCTCGCTCGGCAAGCTGTATTCGGAAGCCATCGAAAGCATCGAAGAAGGTCCTATCGAAGCGCTGCAGGCGACCGGCGCCAGCCGGCTACAGGTGATCGTGTATGCGGTGCTGCCGCAGGTGATCCCGCCGTTCGTCTCGTTCACCGTTTACCGCTGGGATATCAACGTGCGCATGTCGACCATCATCGGCGCGGTCGGCGGCGGCGGCATCGGTTTCATCCTGATCCAGTGGATTCGGCTGGGGAATTTCGACTCGGCGGGCATTGCCGTGTGGCTGATCGCCATCACGGTCTCGGTGCTGGACTACATCAGCTCGCAGCTTCGCGAGGCGTATGTGTAAATAGCTGTCAGCATTCAGCTTTCAGCAAGGCACGAACATAGGGTCGCACAGTGTGCGACCTTTTTCTATTCGACGACGGATGCTGCGTCTTCGCTGATAGCTGACCGCTGAGCGCTAACCGCTGTGTGGCGCACCTGAACGATCAGAATCCCCGCACCCGCCAACGCCATGCCGACCGCCTGCTGCGCGCTGATCGTCTCGCCGAGGAATATCCACGCCAGTATCGGAATTTGGATCAGCATCATGTTGTTGATGACGCTCGATTCGGTCGCCGTCAGCGTGCGGAGCGTGTGGTTCCACAGGGTGAACGCGAACGCCGTGTTGACCAGCGCCAGCACCACGATGATCAGCCAGTTGTCGGCGCTCAGCGTCGGCATCCCCTGCGCGGCGATCCC
>JADLHH010000515.1 GCA_020848855.1 Anaerolineae bacterium
TCGACGAACATTCACGCGTGGCTATTCGCGGGCAAAACCTGATTACGATTTAGGACACTGCGATGAGTTTCTTTGCGACCCGACTGGAAAGGCTCGTAGCGGTACTCAATTACCTCGCGCGCGAGCACGATATCGCCATGACCGAAAAAGCCTCATGGGATGATAGCTTTATTGGCGGGGTTGAGACGAGCATCATCTATCGACCGGGAACCGGGAACACGCCACAGACCAGAATCGAAAAAATCGAATTCTGGCAGGCGCTGATTCAGCATGAGAAGGACTTACTGGAAGCAGCGCAGCAAGCTGGAGAAGCTGCGGATCAGGATTTTGAACAGGCGGCGCTGTGGTGGTTCCGTTCGCTGACCGATCCAGAGTCAATCACGAGCGCAGTTGCGTCAGACCCGGTGTTGTTGGAAAGAACCACGTTCCCGCTCATGGTGTCGCTTCCCGTCATCAATTCTCAGATCGCACAGTCGATTCTGCTGACTCCGCGCCCGAACGTCGATCCGTATCCGTCGTCACTGCTGGCGCAAATCCGGGCGAATGCGGGAACCGATACTGCATATCAGGAATTCGTTACCGCCGCCTATCGCGTGTGGCTGCAAACTGAAGACCGTCCATACTTCTACGACGACGTGATCGTCACGCTCCCGGTGCGCCTGGAGACGATTTTCAAGCCGCGAGCGGATGATCCCGACTATCCGTACACCATGTTCCTGCGCGTCGTCCCCGACGAAGCCTCGATTACCCGCTTCGAGCCGCTCGTGTCGCCCGTGGAGCGCGACCTGCTGCGCGAACTTTGGCAGCACGCCTACGATTGCCTACCGGACAAGACGCTCCCGATCAGCGCCTGGCTGACGAATCGCTACCCTCCAATCAATGCAGGCATAGAAGAAACGCGCATCGCCTGGAACCAGTTCTGCAGCCGCGTGGGAGGCGGACGAGCGGCATGGCTGGTTTCCACCTTTCTGCCGACCGTCGAAAATAATGTCGTTCAGGTGGATATCCCGGCGGAACAGCTTGCGACTCCGGAGCAGCCCTACACGCCGAGCCGGGTGAGCGGCTTTCCGAAGACGGTTGAGGTTTATGCCGCCTTCAATGGCGGCGAACCTCAGCACTTAGCATCGCTTCAGGTCAAAACCGAGGAACTGACGCTCGACCTACCGAAGAACGAAGCCGACCGCTGGAACCATTGGTCAACCCTCTGGAAAACGCCTGAGGATGTCGAGCCTAAGCGAGGGGCGGTAGATGTCGGCTTGGGCGCGGAAATTCCGATTGCCGTGCCGCCGGAGCAGATCAGCGAACTGTTCATCGTCGGGATCAGTGACGAGCACCCAGCGGAACACTTCACGGCGCTGGCAAACTCCGGCGAGATGGCATATCTCGACGTAGGGATGCCGACCAACAGCGTCAATGGCAAGCCCGCCGCCGACCTGGGCAAAGACCCCAGCCTGTGGCAGTCAACCGTTTCAACCCGGCTGTTCGAGCACGAGCGCGGCAGGATTTTCCAGCGTTTCAGCAGCACCTTCAGTGGGACGGATAACTTTCCCATCCTACCACTAAGCCAGGCTACCTTCGAGAACAGTAACCTGCTGGTGCGTGCTCTGTGGCACGCGCTCTGGGGGCATTATCTGAAAGACCTGTGGGGCTTCGGCGAGGAGGCGCACGCCATCGGCTTGTGGGCGGGCGATAATCTCTATCCGGAAGGACCGCTGCCGCCGCTGCGGATTGGCACGCAGCCGTATGGCTTGCTGCCCGTAAGCAGACTCGGCGAGTGGCAAGTACGGGATTCTGAAGGTGAGCGCGCGCGCGTCGAAACCGGTCTGCGCAACTGGCTCCTGCCGCTGCGAGACCGCTGGGCAGAGATTGGCAAGAGCAAGCCGCGTGCCGTCGGCGCAACCGCTCGTGAACTGCTCGATCTAATCGGGCAGGACGCGCTGAGCACCCGCTATCGCTACCGCACATTTTACCCTGCCGAGTTGATCTACCAGCTTTACCAGGTCAAGCACCCGGAGATTGATCGTCAGCGGCTGGAGGAATGGTTTCGAGCGCAGTACCGAGCAGCCGCGTCTGTGCTGGCAGGCTATTTCGGAGTCGATCCCGAACAACTGACGCCGGCATATTACGCCGCTCAGGGGAGTTCGCACCGGCTGCGCCTGCCGCTGATCGTGCCGACGCGAATGCCCATCACCAACTGGGACGGAACATCGCTGTTCTTCATGAATTTCGACGACGCCGTCATCGCAATCCGTGAGGAGACATTCATCGGACCCGAGGGGGGCTTGATGGGGCGTTACCGCGACCGGGCGGCTTTATACGACCACCGCCTGCCCTCGATCCTGCCCGACAGCCTGCTGCTGCGGCTGATGATCTACTCGCGCTGGCTGTCGGCGGCGTGCGTGGTGCAAGCCGATCAGGGCGACCAGTCGCCGCTGCTCGAACCGCCGGTCGCTCCCGCTCAGGATCGCACCAAGATTGAGAACCTGGTGCTCAGCTTCAACGAGAACCTGCTGGCGAATGGTCACCCCGCATCCGAGCTGCATCAGCGGCTAATCGACGCCTACGACCAGCTTACCGTGACGCTGACTGACAGCCTGGATGTGCGCGATATGATTCGCGTCCGCGAGGGCGCGCAGCCAACGATTGATGCATTGGAGCGTTCATTCCGGGCTGTGCTGGACACCGCGGCACACCGCATCGATCCCTGGATCACCGGCTTTGCCTGGCGGCGGCTGCGCCATCTTCAAGGGCAGGAGACGACGCGCTTCCGACTGGGCATTTACGGCTGGGTGGACGGTCCGATTCGCGGCGTGCCGGGACCCAACGAGGCGGGCTTGTTCCACGCGCCGTCTTACGGTCAGGCGCTGGCGGGCGTGCTGCTGCGCGACCGCTATCTGACCGCCGAGCGGGAAGGCGACGCCGGACGCTGGGAAATCAAGATCGAGTCGAGTCTGGTACGGCTGGCACAGGAAATGGCAGACGAGGCGCGAGTCGGCGCGCATATCTGGGAAATTCTCGGCAGACGCATCGAGCGGATTTTCAGCAGCTTCACCGAAGTGAAGGCGCTGCGCGCTGCCTACCCGATGCGAATAGCCCCAGCGCAGCACAAAACCGTCTGCAACGGGCAGGCAGCACTCGACGATTTGCTGAACTCGGCGCTGAACGGCATACCCAATCAGGCAGGGCTTAGCGTGACGCCGGAGAACCGGGATATGCTGCTCCAGCTTCGGCGTGCGCTCGAAACCCATGCCGACTTACTGGTCGCGGAAGGCGCGTATCAGACCATCGCCGGGCGCGCCGACATTGCAGGGGCGGCGATGGAAGCAGCGGCAGGGTTGAACGCTGTCCCCTCGCTGGACTTCCTGAGGACGCCGCAGAACGGCTTGACGCTCAATACCAGTGTCATCGCCGCCGTACCATATGTACCGCTGCCCCAAATCGTGGATGCTGCTACCAGCCCCGGCAGCATTGCCGATCCCTCGGTAGCGGCGCTGCTGGAACGACTGTTCGGAGCGCCGGCGCAGTGGACGTGGACGAGCGGCGAACAAACGATCACGCTGGCAACGCTGAACCTCACCCCGGTTGATACGCTGGCGCTCTCGACCGACTTGCTCCAACACATGGCAGCTTATGCGCTCGGCGTCGCGCCAACCGTCCAGACTCCAGGAACAGGCAAGGACAAGCATCGCCTTGCCCGCCAGGTCGTGAAAGTGCTGGGCAAGCAGCCCGCGCTGTTTGAAAACCTCGCCCGCCAGGAATCGGACGACCTGCGCCCGTTCGACGCGAGCATCACGCAGGAACTCCGCACGCGCTACGTCAAGCTGCGCGACGCAGCGCAGGCGGCGGTTGTCGAATTGCAGAGTGCAGCCGCCGACGCCGAGCGGCGCAACAGCATCCTGCGAGCGCTGCGCTGGGGGATCGCGCCGATGCTGAGCGAAGCCGAGGAGCGCGCGTTGTTCGCGAGCGAAGACGACCCGGAGGCGCTGGCAGCGCTGGTCGAATCGGGGGTGTCGACGCTGACGACGCGCCTCAGCGCTGTCCCCGAAATCCTCACGGGCGAGTTCGCGCCGCCAGTGCCGGGCGCAGCCGTTCCATCCACCCTGCGCCAGCCGCAGCAAATCGCCGCCGCGATTGCGCAGCTTGTCACGCCCGAAGGCGAGTTCGCCGTCATGGGCGCGATGCACAGGCAGACGCTGCAAAGCGTAACCCAAATCGTATCCGACGACACGCTGAGCGACGATTGGCTGCCGGTCGTGGCCGCGGTTCGCCAGCCGCTGGCGAATCTGGAAGCGCTTCAGCTTGAGGCGGCGCTCAAGGGCGGTTTCGAGCCGCTGGCGACGGCAAGCAGCGCTCCAGGCGACCATTGGGGCACGCAGGCAGTCGCCGAATTGACCGCCGATCTTCAGCCTGCCAAACGCCAACTGCCGCGCTTTGTCGCCGCCTTTGGCGTAGAAGAGGCATGGGCGGGTGAGACCGTCGCGGTCGTCCTGGTCGATAGCTGGACAGAGACTATCCCCTTGACGCAGCGCACGACCACCGCAGCCTTCGGCTTCAACGCGCCCGCCTCGCGCCCGCCTCAGGCGATTCTGCTGGCAGTGTCGCCTCAGCTCAAACAACCCATCGATGCCCCTGCTCTGCTCGACATCGTGCGCGAAACACGCCTGCTGATGGCTGGGCGGGCGGTGTGCTACGAAGACACAGCGGAATATGCCGGTTTTGTGCCGTTCACGATGTTTCAGGCAGTCGGACGGTCGGGCGTGCGCCTGAATCGAGATGTGATCTGGGAGCCGTAGGTAGAATAATCATGCTCAACCATCAGTTCGATCACTATCTTCGCCTTGAGCCGGATGTCAGCCAGCGCGATTTTCAGAGCGGGATTGCTGCCGCAATCCAGGACCCGCTCTGGTTCCTGTGCCGCCAGTGGCAAATGGGCGAGCATCAGGGTGAGAACGCCTCGACGCCTGTTCGGGTAACGTACCACGCGACTCACACAGACCTGGAGCCATCGCTGGGAGACCCGCGCGACCCGACACGCATCCCAACCGAAGCCATCATCGAAGCCGAACCCGACTCATGGTGGACGCGGGGACGCCGCATCGCGTATGGCGCGCGCTTCGTCGCCGACCAGCCTATCGAACTCGGTGAAACAGACCGGCTGCACTTTTTGCCGCCGCCCTATGCAGGTTTTGAGGATGCTCCCGACGGCTTAGCGCTCTGGCGACGTGGCGCGGTTCAGGCGGCAGATTATCCCGAAATTCCGGCTGTCGATGCCACGCGGGATGCATGGTCATCATCGCAGCTTCTCTACAACACTGCTTTCGATAATGCCGAGCGGCAGCTTCAGGTCGCTCGGCACGCGGGTGGCATGGTCGATTGGTATTCCGCCGACGGCAACTCCGCCTCACCGCTCGCCCCCGATCCAGAGCCGCTGCCTGATGGCGCAGCCGTTGCACCTGCGCAGGTGCAGTACCCCGGCGCGCCTCACAGCCGCTGGTGGGAAATTGAGGATGCCGACACCGATATCGCGGGCTTTCCGCCGGATCGCAGTCAATTTCCGACCATGCTGCTCATTGACCTGGTCGTCTCTCACAGCGACGATTGGTTCCTGTTCCCGGTCAGCACCAAGATCGGGCATATTGTCACCCTTCATCACGTCACCGTGCGCGACGGCTTTGATGAAGAGTACGACCTGACCTTCATCGACTCGTCGAGCTGGTCGCTGTTCAAAACCAGCGGGCTGCGCGATACCTCACTGGTGGTATGGTCGGCGGCGATGACACCCCTGCAAAGCGCGCCGCTGGAAAACGTTCAGCTTGGTATCGACGAAGATGCGAACCTGCTCTGGGCAGTTGAACGCCGCCTGAATGGGCAAGATATTCAGTTCACCGTCCAGACGCCTTCATCCACCATGCCGCCGAATGCCACCCTGAAGACCGCCGACACCACTGCATCCAAAGCCTACCACTACGTACCTGGCACGGGAGCGCTTCCCTTCTGGCATCCTTATTCGCTGGAAGCAGATGAATCAGGGCGGCGCTTCCGGCAGGCGATACTGGATGCGATGGTTTTCCCCAATGTTACAGCATTGCCGCCGCCGCGCGCTGCCGTCCTGCACGTAAACACAGGCGTTCACGAAGTTGAGACCGACGCAGTCCCGTCGAATGGGATCGAAATCGAACGGTGCTGGATGCTGGCGCGTGACGTAGCGGGAA
>JADLHH010000516.1 GCA_020848855.1 Anaerolineae bacterium
CGTAGTGACGCCGAACCAGGCAGAGCAGACAGAAGCGTGTGGGAAAACCCCACACGCTTTTTTGTTTCTTTACTTATGTTACAGGGCGGGGTAGCGGAGCAACCATGAAAACCTTGACGATGAAATTTGGCGGCACGTCGGTCGGCAGCCCGGAAGCGATTGGCAACGTGGTGAATATCGTGGCGGATGAAGCGGCGCAGGGCAACCGCGTCGTGGTCGTCGTTTCCGCCATGTCCGGCGTGACCGACGCGCTGATCAATTCGGTCAATGAAGCGGCGAAGGGCAACAAATGGGCGTACCTGTCGTGTTCGCAGAAGCTGCGTGACCGCCACGCCGAAGCCCTGAATCTGCTGACCGACCCCGGCAGAGATCGTGATGCAGTGCTGAGCGAAGTCGACCGATTACTGGCGCAGCACGTCGAGCTGTGTAACGCGGTGAACACGCTGGGCGAAGCGACGACGCGCATCTCCGATGCGGTGATCGCCTTCGGAGAGCGGATGAGCAGCCGACTTGTGGCTGCGGCGCTGCGACAGCAGGGCGTGAAGGCGCAGGCGTTCGATGCCAGCCAGTTTGTGGTGACGAACAACAATTTCGGCAGCGCCGCGCCGTTGTGGGATGTGACCGAAGCGAATATTCGCCAGAAGCTGCTGCCGCTGCTGGAGCAGGGCGTCGTCCCCGTGCTGACGGGCTTCATCGGCGCGACGAGCGAAGGACAATGGACGACGCTGGGGCGCGGCGGCAGCGACTACAGCGGCGCGATCTTTGCCGCCTACACGGACAGCGACGAACTGGTGATCTGGACGGACGTGGATGGCGTGATGACGACCGATCCGCGCATTGATAAGCGCGCGCGCGTGCTTTCCAGCATTTCATACACAGAAGTGGGCGAACTCGCCTTCTACGGGGCGAAGGTGCTGCATCCCAAGACGGTACAGCCGATTCTCCGTCGTGGCATTCCCATGCGCGTGCGGAACACGTTCAACCCCAGTTTCCCCGGCACGCTGATCGAAGAAACCAGCGCCCCGACGAACATGATTATCAAGGCGGTCACTAGCGTGCGTTCCGTCAGCCTGATGACGGTGAGTGGGCGCGGCATGATTGGCGTGCCCGGTATTGCGGGACGGACGTTCCTCGCAACGGCGCAGGCAGGCGCGAACATCCTCGTCATTTCGCAGGCGTCGTCGGAGCAGAGCTTCTGTTTCGTGGTGACGGACGAGCGTGTGAAAGCGGCAGAGCAGGCAATACGCGCCGAACTGAGCGAGGAAATTGAGCGGCAGGACGTGGAAGATGTGAGCGTGCAGCGCGACGTGGCGGTGGTGACGGTGGTTGGCTCCGGGATGCGTGGAACCTATGGTGTTGCGGGGCGTGTGTTCACGGTGCTGGGTGAAAACGAGATCAACGTGATCGCAATCGCGCAAGGCTCGTCCGAATGCAGCATTTCGTTCGTGATCGACGAAGATAAGCTGCAAAAAGCGGTCGTCGCGCTGCACGATTTGGCGCTGGAAGCGGCGCTGGTGTGAGGATACGGGCAAGGCAGCCCCTGCCCGTAAATTGCGCTGCGGTTGACTTATGCCATTGCTTCGACTAGCGCGGCGATAGCGACTTTTTCGGCGTCGTGCAGATGTTGGAGCGGCGTTCGCAGCGCGGCGCGGAAGTCGGCGGCTTGCGCCTCGTTGAGCGGAAAATGTTCGGCGGCTTCGGCTTCCAGTTCCGTCAGCCGCGCACTGATTTTGTGGCGCTCGTCCAGCGACGCGCCGCCCTGCTCCAGAAAAAGTTGGTAGTCACGCACCATCAGTTCGCGCGTCTCGCGCAGCAGGAGAATGTCGTCGGGCAGTAGTGCCGCTGTCAGTGCATCCCACGCAAGCGCAGAAGCACGAAACAGAGGCGCTGTGTCTTGTAACGCAGGTTTTTCGAGGATGATAGCTGCTTCTTCGAGAAAGTCTGCGTAGATGTGACGCGCACCATGACCGCCCGTGAAGTAGACTTCAAGATATTTGTAGGTGGATGTTAACCCCGCGTACATGCGCGCGCGGGGGGCGAAACGCACTGCCCAGCTTTCCTTACCTTTGCCTTCCAATAACTTGATCCACTTCTGATAGGCGTTCAAGCCGAAATTGCCATTTGAGCCAACCGGTGATTTACCGGAAAATAGGTCGATGCAGGACTGGATGCCCGCGCGTACCGCGTCTGGTAGGTGGTTCGGGTTTGGACTGCCAATCGTCATCATGCGGTTGCGCGACTTGGCGATGCGGGCACGCGCGGCAATCATGTCTTCTTCGCTAGCGGTGAGCGATACACAGGCGCGGTCGGCAATTTGCACGCTGCCGCCGACTTCATACCCATAGACGACCAGCGGCATTACATTCCAGAAATCGTCGCTGGTTGGGTAGTTGTTGTAGGGCAGTCGTGCGCCATCTGCCCAGACAATGGCTGGTTTACCTTCCGCCAGCGCATTAACGACGTTTGCTGCTGCTTTTTGTGGGTTCGGTGTTTGCTGCACCTGCATGGGGATTGCCAACCGTTCAAAGACCGCGCCGGGTTCCTCCGTGAAGAGGTAGCGCGTCAGGAAGTGCAAATGCGGCGGGTAGCCCTCGTATTCGAAGGAAAAATAGCCCGCGCAGATGCCGCCGTTGATGCCCATCAGCAGCGCCTCTGTGTAGGGTTGGTTTGTGTGAGGCGCTTGCGCCCCCTGATAAGCCAGCGCATTTTTCAGATAGCCGGTTGCCCAGGGAACGCCGTCGAACTCGTGATAGTTTGCGAGAACGGGCATGATGCTGCTCCTGTGGTTGTTTTGCGTTCAATATGGAAAGGATATAGCAGCACGAAATTGCTCGGAAGTGATTATTTTGCTTAATAACCAATAAACTGGATGTATAACGACGTGTTTATAAAAACTGTGGCTGGAAATATTTCCACAGTGGCGCGAAACCGTACCAGTGTGTTTCCACCGAGCAGCCGAACGATGAGCGCGCGTCGGTGAGGGAGCGCTGGTTGGGACGGGCGATGTCAACCAATGTGATCGGCGTGGATGGCGTTAGCTTGCCCTGCGGGAAAAGTTCGAGGAGCAGGGTTTCACCCGCGCCGAAAGTCATGAGAAAGCGGACAGTGTCCATGTCCGCACAGGTACGGAAAACCTGCACGGGTGTTTGACCTGTCAGCAGCAGGTCGCCAAACTGCGCGAGGTTGGTGTCGGTGCCGATTGCGATGATGCGGACGGACTCCACCAGCCCCTCGGCGTCGTTGACGATGGAAACCAGCGCACTTTGTCCGCTGCTGTCCACCAGTGGGAAGGTGAGCAGTGTGTCGCTGACGAGCGTGATGCCGACCGTTTTGCTGAGCAGGGCGGTTGCCTGCGCGCGTGTGGTGCTGCCGGGCGTGACGCCGAAGAAGCAGGGCAGCGCACAGGGGTTTGCTGCCAGAAGCGAGGGGTTTGGGGGCGCGGACGAGATTGTACCAGCCA
>JADLHH010000517.1 GCA_020848855.1 Anaerolineae bacterium
CATCTTGCAGCACGCCCACTGCGATGTCGTGCTCATTTACCGCGAGGAAACGCTCTGGTCCAGCCGCGAATCGGTCATGCTCTCGCTGCGTGGGGGTCCCAACCTCACGCTCGGCGTGCGCGTCGCCACCGCGCTGGCAAATGGCGCGCCCATTACGCTCTTTCACGCCGCCGACCGCTCGAATCTTGCGCCCAATCTGCAAATGCTCGGCAAAATCTACCCGAACATCACCCGCACCGTCACCGCCGTCAGCGACATCATCGAAGGCGTCGTCACCGAATCGGCGGGGCACAAAGCCGTCATCATGGGCGCGAGCTTCCAGCAGGGCGTCGGCGGCGCGCCGGGTCCCGCCTTGCAGCGCATTCAGGAGCGCACGGACAAGCCGCTCGTGCTCGTCCGCGCCTGGGAGCCTGAAGCCGTCGAATTTCACGCGCCGCTGCCGCCTCAGCGCTCCCGCGAGGACGCGTCTACGCGGGTTGACCGCTGGTTCGCGGAAAACACCTTCGACAGCAAGGAATTTGCCGACCTGCGCAATTTACTCGCGCTCAAGGAACGGCAGGGCGTCACCATCAGCGTCGCGTTGCCTGCGCTCAATGAAGAAAAAACCGTCGGCAAGGTCATCAGCACCATCAAAAAGGCGCTCATGGACGACGTGCCGCTCCTTGACGAAATCGTCCTGATCGACAGCGACTCGACCGACCGCACCGCTGAAATCGCCGAATCGATGGGCGTCCCCGTCTACCGTCACTCGCAGATTCTGCCGGAAATGGGGTCGTATCGCGGCAAGGGCGAGGCGCTCTGGAAAAGCCTCCATGTCCTCACCGGGGATATTGTCGCCTGGATCGACACCGACATCACCAACATCCACCCCCGCTTCATTTACGGCTTGCTCGGACCGCTGCTCAAGCAGCCGAAGATCGTCTACGTCAAAGGCTTCTACCAGCGTCCGATCAAGGTTGGCGACCAGCTTCAGGCGTATGGCGGCGGTCGCGTGACCGAACTCGTGGCGCGTCCGCTGCTCAACTTGTTTTACCCGGAGCTTTCCGGCATCAGTCAGCCGCTGTCCGGCGAATACGCGGGGCGGCGCAGCGCGCTCGAACAGGTGCCGTTCTACAGCGGCTACGGCGTCGAAACCGGCTTGCTGCTCGACCTGCATGACCGTTTTGGGCTGGATGCGATTGCCCAGACCGACCTTGAGGAGCGTGTCCACCATAACCAGCCCCTCATCGGCTTGAGCAAGATGTCGTTCGCCATCTTGCAGGTCTTCATCTCGCGGCTGGAGTCGCGCTACGGCGTCCATCTGCTTGACTGGGCGAACCGCACCATGAAGATCGTCCAGCACCAGCCGGAACGTTTCGCGCTCGACGTGGTCGACATTGCCGATGTTGAACGCCCGCCGATCAACACGATTCCGGCCTACCTTGATCGAATGCCGCTTCGATGACCTTGCGTCGTTGCCCTGGCGCACCTGAACCTGAGATGGAGATAAGTCATGCCTCGCCCGATTGACCTGCACAACCGTATTGACCTCTTCAACATCCCCTTCAGTGAGCGTGGTTCGCGGCTCATGCTGTTCCGGCGCGAAAACGCGCTCTACGTCAGGTTGAGCGAGCGCTGGGCGAAGCTGGAGAGCTCCTATGGGCATTACCGCCAGCGCGTTCCCATCATCGACCGCTTTACCTTTCTCGACGCCAGTGGTGAGCCGCAGGAATTTACGACCGACTCGAATCCCCATTCCGTTGACGTTCTGATTGGTGACCTGAACTTTAGCTGGATGTTCGCGGACACTGAATCGCTGCTGGTGCGCCTGCCTCCCGGCACTTACGGCTTCTCGTTCGAATGTCTCGTCGAAAAAGGGCAGGCGGATCGGCGCGGCGGCATCCTTCGCGGCGTCCGCAACGTCACCTACACCACCAACGCGCGTATCCGTGAAAACACGCTCACGCAAATCGACGCGCAGCACATCGCTGTCCGGCTGGAAGTCGAGGCGGACGAGAACAGCGTGCTCATGCTCAATGTCACCCCGCGCCTCGGCGTCAATCGCTCTTTGCCTACGGCGCAGGTCGCCCTCGACGAAGCGCGGCTGCGCTGGCGTCAGTGGTTTGAAGCGACTCCCCCGGTCCTTGACCAGTACCGCAAGACCTATGATTACGCGTGGTGGATCATGCGCGCCGGGCTGCTCAGTCCGCGCTACTACTTCACCCGCGAAGCAATTGCTCCCTCGAAAATTCACTATGTTGGCGTCTGGCACTGGGATCAGTTCTTCCACGCGATCGCCTTCCGCCATGTCGATACGCGCCTCGCGGAAGACCAGATTCGTATCCTGCTCGACCATCAGTTACCCAGCGGCTTAATCCCTGACGCGATCCACGACGAAGGGCTGGTCACGCATCTCGACAAGCCGGTCGATGCCGACGTGACCAAGCCGCCGCTGCTCGCGTGGACGGTGCTCAAGCTCTTCGAAAAATCCGGGCATCTCGACTTCTTGCAGGAAGTCTACGAGCCGCTCAAGCGCTGGAACAACTGGTGGCTGCTGGAAAATATCGACGAGCGCGGCTTGTGTGTCTACCGCCATCCGTTCTCGTCCGGCTTGGACGACAGCCCGCTCTGGGATTACGGGATGCCCGTCACCGCGCCCGATCTCAACACCTACATTTGCTTGCAGTTGGAAAGCCTTGCGCGTATCGCCACGCTCCTCGGCGAAGACGAGGAAGCCGAGCAGTTTAGCGCGAAGGCAACTTCGATGGCACAGAAAATGATCGAGGTGATGTGGGACGAGGAGAAGGGGATCTTTAACGCCCTTCAGGGCGACGAAATCATCCCCGTGCTCACCCCCTTCAATCTGCTCCCGCTCTGGATTCGTGACCTGCCCGAAAATATCACCAATCGCCTCATCGAAAACCTGACTCGACCCGACTGGTTCTGGTCGACCTGGCCCCTGGCGACGGTCGCGCTGGATGACCCGCACTTCGACCCGATGCAGATGTGGCGCGGACCGACCTGGGTCAACATCAACTATCTCTTTATCGAGGCACTCACCCGCGCGCGTCAGTATCAGTTGGCGACCGATCTGCGCCG
>JADLHH010000518.1 GCA_020848855.1 Anaerolineae bacterium
ATCGCCATGAGGATAAGAAGCATACCTATGGATTTTAGCGATCTTCCGTTCATCAAACGCTGCCTCCTCATGGTTTATGTGAGGAACGGTGTTTCTCTAAGTGGAAATTTCGGCATCCTCGGCGGCGAACGGACTCGTTCGCGTCGAGCCTGCAAAAGCTGGACTGCTGGTGGCGAGGGCTAATGGTGGCGGGCTATGAACGTGGTTTGGAATCCTGTCAGAAATCTATTTTCACCAACACACCATGAAGCAATCTTCGCCGCGTGTGAACAATTGTTCACACGCAAAATAAACGTACACCTGCGAGCATAGCAACCGGGTCTGCCCCTGTCCAACAAAGCCGGGGTAATCGGGAACAAGATCATCTCGGAATGGTGAGGTTTATCACTGCGCGATCTTCCCGCCGGATGGCTGGACTATTGCCGGGCTATTATCGTGAACTCGATTGGAATCCCATGCCGTTCACTTGACCGCCGCCGCGAGGTCTCCTACAATCTTTGATGAACAAAAGTTCACCCGGCAGCCCGCGAGTTGAAAGAAGGACGAATTGGCATCGAGCGACGATGAAGAGCTGATGATCCGCGCCGCGTGGATGTACTACCACCATGACATGACCCACGATCAGATTGCGCGCCGGCTGCATACCAGTCGTGTCAAGATCACGCGGATTCTGAAGAAAGCGCGGGAGCAGGGCATTGTCGAAATCAGCATCAACCGTCCACTGCCGATCAACCTGCAGTTGGGCAATCAGCTTGAGCGCACATTTGGCCTGAAAGAAGCCCTGATCGTCCCCAGCAAGGCGGATTTTGCCGAGACGCTGGACGAAATCGGGCGGGCGACGGCGGACTATCTGGGGCAGATCACCTTTGCCGGCTGCCGCCTGGGGTTCGCCTGGAGCAGCACCCTGAGCCGGTTAGCGGGTTATCTCAAGCCGCCCGCCCAGCCAGTTCCCTGCACCGTGACCGATCTCGCCGGCAGTATGCTGGGGCAGGATAACCCGTATATCGTCAGCGCGCGGGTGGGCGAAGTCTTCGGCGCTCCCATTCGACCTTTGCTGGTTCCAGCGGTCGTCAGTACGACGGCTGCCCGTGATGCCATCATGAATGAGCCGTCCGTTCAGGCGGCGCTGGAACTGGCGCGCAAGAGCGACATCGCCTTTCTCGGTCTTGGCGACGCGGGTCCCAACAGCACCATGGTTCGCACCGGCTACCTCACCCCCGACGATCTCGCCGACCTGCGCGCGCGCGGCGCGGTCGGTGATCTGCTGATCCGTTACTACGACATTCGCGGGCGTCACATTCCCCACCCAATCGACCAGCGGATTATCGGACTGACGTGGGATGAACTGCGCCAGATTCCGCGTCTGGTCATCGTCGCTGCTGGACCGCGCAAGCTTTCCCCCATCCTCGGCATCCTGCGGAGCGGATTGTGTGGCACGCTGATCACCGACACCAACACCGCGCAGTCGGTCATCAATTCGGTGAACGCCGCGCCGCACCCGGAATAGTGCCCCCCTCAATTTGTTGACATTGCTTTGAAACTGGTGTTATGCTTGCAGATGAACGGTGGTTTAGTGGCTGTACGATTGTTCATCCTGTCAGGTCTCGCCGTGCCCCGCGCTTTCACGCCGGGATGCGCGAGGTGTTGCTGCGCGTTAGGTGACAGGAGACAATCCACATGGCTGCTGACGAAACTATCGGCTGGCAGCGGCACGTTAGCCGTGCTGCCCAGCGTATTCGCCTGCGCGTCCTCGATCACACCCTCAAAAACAACGGCGGCTATCTCAGCCAGGCGTGTTCCTCGGCAGAGCTGTTCGCTGCCCTGTACTTACGTATCATGAAGCTCGGCGCGAGCCAGGCGCCGACGATCCCGCCGCCATTCCCCGGCGCGGATAACCCGCATTTTTTCAACGGCAGCGCCTACAACGGGCCGCAGCAGCCCGATCTGGATCGCTTCATCTTCTCGCCAGCGCATTACGCGCTGGTGTTGTATTCCACGCTGATCGAAGTCGGGCGGCTCGCGCCCGAAGCGCTCGAAATGTTCAATCAGGATGGCAGCACCGTCGAGATGATCGCCGCCGAACATTCGCCCGGCGTCGAAACCACGACCGGCTCGCTGGCGCAGGCGATCAGTCAGGCGGGGGGCATCGCGCTGGCGCGGCGGCTGCGCGGCGATACCGGGCGCGTATGGGTGCTGATGACCGACGGCGAATTTCAGGAAGGGCAGGTGTGGGAGGCGTTTTCGACGCTGGCGTATTACCGGCTGGACAATATCGGCGTGTACGTCGATGTCAACGGGCAGCAGTGTGACGGCGCGATGCAGTCGGTCATGAACATTGAGCCGATTGCCGAGCGGCTGCGCAGTTTCGGCGCGCGCGTGGTTGAAGTGGACGGGCACGACCCGGATGCGCTCGCCGCTCCCGCCGCGCTCCCGCCGGACGGTCGCCCACTGGTCGTGCTCGCCCGCACCAACCCGTGCTGCGGTATCGACCTGCTCGCCGAGCGCGCGCCCAAC
Organism: Anaerolineae bacterium; assembly: GCA_020848855.1. The sequence goes on from JADLHH010000518.1 coordinate 2,515, forward strand.
CTGCATTACGTCCGTTTCAAGTCGCCGGATGAACGCGAACGCTATCAGCTTACTTATCAGGCGCTGCTCCAGCAGCAGGAGTTGTGACGCATGGACATCGTAATGCGCCCCCACGAGCGCAACTTCATCGAATGGGCGAAGGACAAGCCGCGCGTCGTCGTCCTCACTGCCGACCTGACCGGCTCGTGCGAGGTGGCGGCGTGGCGAGATACCTACCCGGATCGCTACTTTTCGATGGGCATGGCAGAGCAGAACATGATGGGCTTCGCCGCCGGGCTGGCGCGCGAAGGCTATTTCCCGTTCATTCACACCTTCGCGGTGTTCATCTACCGCCGCCCCTACGATCAACTGGCGATGTCCATCGCCTATCCCAAGCTGCCCGTTCGCCTGATGGGGTTTCTGCCGGGGATCACGACGCCCGGCGGGGTCACGCATCAGGCGATTGAGGATGTCGCCATCCTGCGGGCGACCCCCAACATGACGATCCTCGAATGTGGCGATGCCACCGACGTGGAATCCGTCCTCGATGTCGCCCAGTCCATCGACGGACCGGTCTATGTACGGATGCTGCGCGGTGAAGTGCCGCGCCTGTTCGACCGCGCCGAGCCGATGGCGCTGAGCCGGGCGCGCCGCCTGGGCGACGGCACGGACGTGACCATCCTGTCGAGCGGCATCTGCACCGAAGAAGCGATGCGCGCGACTTCCGTCCTCACCGCGCGCGGCGTCGGCATCCAGCACCTGCACATCTCGACGCTCAAGCCATTCAACGACCCGACCGTATTCAAGGCGATCCGAACGGCACGTTACGGCGTCATCACGATGGAGAACCACACCATCATCGGCGGACTCGGCTCGGCGGTTGCCGAGTGGATCGCCGAAGCGGGGCTGAGCAAGCGGCTGATCCGGGTGGGACTGCGTGACACCTACGCGCACGGCGCGAGCCGTCCCTATCTGATGAAGGAGTACGGCATGGACGCGCTGGCGCTGGTCGCCGCCGTGGAAAAGCTGACCGGGCAGTCCTACGGCATCGCTGAGGATCAGTTAGCGGCGGTGCGCTTACAGGCGGTTCACAGCATCGCAAAGGCGGAAGCGCTATGACGCTGCCAGACAGGGTTTATGTGCCCGGCTTGTCCGGGGAGCGCTTCGTCGTTCACTATGCGCTGTCGGGCGTGCCCAACGAACGGGACGCCGCCGAGAAAGCCGCCGACATCTGCCTGGAGCAGACGGTGGAATTTCCAGCCGATCTGCTGCCGCCGGGCGACATCCCCGACCAGATTGTCGGGCACATCGAGTCGCTGACACCCGGCGCGAACGGGGGATACGATGCCGTCATCAGCTACCCGGTAGAAGCCGCCGGCACAGAGCTGACCCAATTGCTCAACGTCGTGTTTGGCAACAGCAGTATCAAGCCGGGAATCCGTGTCGAGCGGATGACGCTGCCGGAAAGCCTGCTCGCCGTCTTTCGCGGACCGCGCTTCGGGCGCGCCGGGCTGCGCGATTTGCTGGGCGTGTACGACCGCCCGCTGCTGTGTACGGCGATCAAGCCGCTCGGTCTTTCGCCGCGCGAACTGGCGGAGATGGCATATCAGTTTGCGCTCGGCGGCATCGACCTGATCAAAGACGATCACGGACTCGCCGACCAGCCGTTCTGCCCGTTTCAGGAACGCGCCGAACGCTGCGCCGAAGCTGTCGCGCGGGCGAACCACGAGACCGGTCTGAAGTGCGTTTACGTCGCTAACGTTACCGCGCCAGCGGATAAACTGGTCGAGCGGGCGCGGCGGGCGAAAACGGCGGGGGCGGGCGGCTTGATGGTCGCGCCGGGACTCGTCGGCATGGACGCGATCCGCTGCATCGCCGACGACGCCTCGATTGCGCTGCCGATCCTCAGCCACCCGGCATTTCTGGGCAGCTTGGTCACCAGCCCGGAAAACGGTATCGCGCATTACGCGCTGTATGGGCAGTTGATGCGTCTCGCCGGAGCCGACGCCGCGATCTTCCCCAACTACGGCGGGCGCTTCGCCAGTACCTACGAGGAATGTCGCCAGATCGCTGCTGGCACGCAGGTCGAAATGGGGCATATGCCGACCATCTTTCCCGCACCTGGCGGCGGCATGAGCCTGGATCGCCTGCGCGACATGAGCGCGCTCTACGGGCGGGACGTGATCTATCTGATCGGCGGGGGACTGCATCGGCACGGCAGCAATCTGACCGAAAACGCGCGCTATTTCAGCCAACTGGTCAGCCAGCTCTGAGCCAGATAATCGGCAGCCTGATCCGCAGTTCCGCCCGACTCCGGTCATCTGCCTCCACTCAAACGATATGACCTGCGCCGTCAAGCCGCTTGATATGATCGACATGATGCGGCGCTATGAAGTAGCGACGATTTCCGAAAGCGTGTGAAAACCGTTCAAACCCTACATACTTGTATACCTGGCGGAAACAAATTCGGCTTCCGATGAATGAGACAGGCGGGTCCGTCGCGCAATATTGGATTTACTTCTGTCGATGCTCAGTCAACCAAAACCATTTGTTTAGCTAAAGGAGACGATTATGAACAGGAAACGGTCTGCAATAGCCTTTGTCTTAAGCTGCGTAATCATACTTGGCACGAGCTTGGGCGCTGCTGCACAAGAGGAAGCCGGGCAACTTAGCGCCACGCTCTTCGTTTCAGGGCTGGAGGGCGGTTCCGGCAGCACGATCGGTCCTGATGGCGAATTGTATGTCGCCGAAACCACATCGGCAGAATCGTGCGCGTCGATCCGCAGACCGGAGAAGTAATGACGTTTGCCAGCGGTCTTCCGAAGCGGCTCATCCATACGGGCGGCATCATGGACATCGCATTCAGTGGGAACACAGCTTACGCACTGATCACACTCGTGGGGGAAGCTGTTGGCGGCGACGATATTTCCGGTATCTACCGTATCGACGACGAAGACAGTTTTACGGTCATTGCGGATATAGGTCAGTTCTCTGTAGACAACCCGCCGACCACCGACTTCTTTGTCCCGACCGGAGTCCAGTATGCAATGGAAGTCTATGGTGATGGCTTCCTTGTCACCGATGGACATCACAACCGAGTGCTACAGGTTACACTCGACGGTGATATCACTGAATTAATCACGTTTGATAACATTGTCCCGACCGGGTTGGAGGTGTCAGCCTCAGCCAAGACGATCTATATGACTGAGGCGGGTCCTGTCCCCCACCTGCCTGAGAACGGCAAGGTGGTGATGTTTGAGCCGGAATCATCCACAGCTACAGAGGTAGCGTCCGGCGCGCGCCTGTTGGTTGATGTCGAATATGGCTGCTGTGGCACGCTCTACGCCCTCGCGCAGGGCGACTTTGAAGAAGGCAACCCAGATGGTTATCCGGCGCAGCCGAACACCGGATCGCTGGTGGAAGTGAACTCGGACGGCACTTTCACTATCCTTGTGGAAGGGCTGAATCAGCCGACTTCGCTTGAGATCATTGGAGACACCGCATACGTTGTCACCCTGAACGGGGAGATACGGGAAATCGATGGCGTTTCCCTCTGAGCAACCTGACCTGCTGACGCCTGACGGTTCACGACATACATGAAAGTGGATGCAGCATTCGCAGTCTCTATGATTTAGTCTTGAATAGATCAGTATGAGTACATAATGTGCTTGGGTGCGCCGGGTCTTGTGTCCATCCTGGTCGCATCCTTTGTTCTCCCTCAAATGCCAACTACCAACCTCTGATTCGGCATCTGCTTCAGCAGCTAGACCTGCCGCTTAAGACTCCATTCGTTCGACAACCATATAAACATCGTTCGAACTAAGGTCGTAAGCAGAAATTCGCTTAGTGGGTCAGATGACATAGACATCGCTATAAATCACCTTCCCAGATGGATACCAGATACAGTAATTGACATGAAATTGCTTTCATGCTATATTCAGGAAACTGGTTGCGCAACCAGTTTCCTAGAAAATATCTACCATCTTTTGAGGCGGAATGTAGCATGAGGCAAAACCGAACACTCGCCCGAATACGTCAGGGTAAGCCAGCGATTGGTCTTTGGTTGCAAACCGGCAGTTTTCACACGGCACGCCTACTGGCTATGCAGAACATGTTCGACTGGTTGCTCGTAGACATGGAACATACGCCCGTTGATCTCTCTATGGCGTCTGCGATTTTTGCTGGTATCGCTGACATCAGTGAAGGCAGATGTACGCCGCTTGCTCGCGTTCCACATGGCACGCTCTACCATATCAAACAAGCCCTCGATGCCGGGGCGCAAGGGATTGTCGTGCCTATGGTCAACACAGCGGAAGAAGCAGCGGACGCGGTTCGATTCGCTCGCTTTC
>JADLHH010000519.1 GCA_020848855.1 Anaerolineae bacterium
ATATCATCTTTTGTAAAAGCAAGCTGAGCAGTATTTTCGTGATCCTGATACAGTTCTTCAAACAGCGCTTCAATAACCCGATCATAATCGCGCTGTTTCAAATCACCCACGAGTCCTCTCCTTAACATATCTGGCGCTGATGGCGTATGGTAGCACGGAAGCGGCAGTTTCGCATACTACACGATGTGCGGTGAATTCGACCTGCTCGTAATTGTCGGGGATGTCGAACGGGCTGATCAGATCGCTCATGGCTGCCCCAGGGCGGTACGGCATGAGCCAAGTATACCATCTGGCGGGAAACAAAACGCCGGAGATAGTGTGTATCTCCGGCGTTCATCGATCTGGCGTCTACACGTCGGTCGCCTCGTCGTCGTCCGGCATATCCGGCACATCGGGCGCGTCGCCCTCGTCCCACCAGGGACCGAGGTCGTAGCCCCAGCGCGCTTCCCAGCGAGCGCCGAAGTGGCGCTTGCGCCCCTCGCGCAGTGCGCGGGCGAACGGCGGATACCAGTTGCGGCGGTGATGATGCTCACCCGGCTCCGGCGGTTCCGGCGGCGCGGGCGGCATGGGACCGGCAAACGGAAAGTGCCGGGCAAAGCGCAGCGCCCCGCGCGACGGCATCCCGAACGGAAAACCGCCTTCGAACAACATGCGGCGCAGGATTTCCTTGTCGCCCTTCAATTCGATGCGGAATCCGTCGTCAGTTTCGACAATCTGGAATTCCTGGATGACTTTCTCGGTCATTGTGATGCGTCTCCTTCTTCGTTATCAGGATCGTTCAGGTCGGTAATCAAGGTCTGGAGCACGTCGATGGCTTCGCCGAGCTTGGGCACGACTATCGCCTTCACCCGCTTCATCTCGCGCTCGCCTTTGGGCGTCAGGTGATAGACGCGCACGGTGCGCTTACGCGGGTCGTCCCACTTCCCTTCGACCAAGCCGCGATCTTCCAGCTCGGTCATGAGCGGGTAGATCGCCCCCGGATTGGCAGCCCACTGCTCCGCCGTCTTCTGGCTGATGAGCGACATCAGTTCGTTGCCGTAGCGCGGCTTTTCCGCCAGCAGGTGCAGGACGATCAGCGGCAGTAGCCCGCCGCCCTGGCTGAACAGATTCGCCACGAACGGGTTGAACGACACGTCGCCCTGATGCCAGGGGCGGAAGCGCCGTCCACCAAACGCCCAGTGTTGTTCGGGCCACTCGCCCGTGAACTGGTGGAAGAAATTGCGCCAGGCGGAGAGCTGCTCCGGCGATCCCGGTGGATGAGGCGAATGGGGTGGTTCGGGCGGCTGCGGCGGCTCACCTGGCATCCCCCGGCGGCGCTGCCATTCTTCTTCCCATGCGCCCCAGAAATTCGGATCGTATAGTGGTCGTCGTCGTTTCATATGCTCCTCGCATTCCAACTATATTGAATTCAATATAGTTAAGGTCATTATCATCAGATTCGTGCAGCATGTCAATAAGCTGTTGCGATTTCTTATATTGCTCTTGCGTTCAGGGACAGTATGAGGATTTTGAAAGTAGGGGCACGTGCAACCTTCGGTTGCCTACGTCGTGCCCCTACTTTCACCTATAACGGAAATTTGGGGGGAATGGCAGCGGTCTAGTCGATCAAGGCGCGCCGCCGCCAGGGGATGCCGCGCACCGGGCGACGGCGAATGGTGATGCCGCGCGAACGGATGGCGACCAGTTGCAGCACCATGCCCACCAGCGCCAGCAGGATCATCCACTCGACGCCGAGGTTGAGCGCCAGCGCGATCATCTGCGCGCCGACGATGGCGGAAAAGACGATCAGCAGTTCCAGCGAGAGCAGCACCAGGATGATGCCGCCGACGATGAAACCGATCAGCACGGCGATCAGCGTGACAGGCAGCAGATTGAGCGCGATCGCCAGTTCCTGCGTGATCACGATGCCGACATAGCCGCCGATCAGGAAGACCGCCACGTAGTAGAGCAGCGCCCCCAGCAGCGCCCCGACCACCCCGCCGACCAGGAAGATCAGCAGCGCGACCAGCGTATCCGGCGGGTTGACGAGCGTCAGCGCCGTCACCGCACCAATCAGGAAGCCGGCGATCAGGATGATCCACTCGTACACCAGCCAGCCGCCGACCAGCAAAACCACGCCGCCGATGATCAGCAGAACGCGGACGGCGTCGGTCTGGGGCGACTGCGACAACTGCTCCCAGATGGTGAGCGCGGTGTTGGTGAAGGCTTCGGCGGCGGACGTCGCGGTGTCGATCACGCCGACCGCCGCCGGATCGGGCGTTGGGACGGGCGTCGGGGTTGCGACGACATCCTGCGCGCCGGCGATCCCGGCGAGCGACAGGCTGGAAACCAGCATGGCAATAATCCAGAACAACAATCGTGGGTCAATTTTTCGTCTGTGCATGGTGTTCGTCCTTTTCCACGCCCTCATTATAACAAATTAGATTAAAACAAGATGACAGATGGCAAGCCGCCTCAGAGGCTCGCCCCAAATGTTTCGGCGGCAGCGTGCGCCCGCAGCGCCGCGTGCGCACCGGTGGCGATATCGACGCCGTCGGTGCTGC